>CAYFVS010000399.1:0-10785 GCA_964346565.1 uncultured candidatus Brocadiaceae bacterium
GATTGCGCACGAACCCCATGTCCAGGGGAATGTCCGACCGGCGGCTATAGCCGAGGGCGGCGGAATTGCCCGAATCCGGGATGGGAATGACGCAGTCACCCTCCGCTGGCGCGTCCTCCGCCAGGTTGGCGCCGAGCCTGAGGCGGACGTTGTGCACCACCTCGCCGAAGACGACGCTGTCAGGGCGGGCGAAGTAGATGTACTCGAACACGCACCGTGCCCGGCGCTGCTGCTCGCTGAAGCGGACCGAGCGCAGGCCGGACCGACCCATGCGGACGATCTCGCCGGGCTCGACATCCCGCTCGTACTCGGCGCCCAGAAGGTCCAGCGCGCATGTCTCGCTGGCCACCATCCAGCCCTCCCCCAGCCTGCCCAGGCAGAGAGGGCGGAAACCGTACGGGTCCCGCACCGCGACCAGGCTGTCCTGCTCCAGGATGAGCAGCGAGTAGGCTCCGCGCACGTGCTGGAGGGCTCTGGCCAAGGGCTCGTCCGCGCCGACGTTCTCCGGGTCGGCCATCAGGTGGACGAATACCTCGCTGTCGGTGGAGGTCTGGAAGATGGAGCCCCGGGCCTCGTAGGCGTCGCGCAGCTCCCGCGCGTTGGTCAGGTTGCCGTTGTGGGCCACGGCAACGATGCCCTGGGAGTATTCGATGACCAGGGGCTGGATGTTCTGCACCCGTCCCGAGCCGGTGGTCGAGTAGCGGACGTGCCCCACGGCGACGTGACCGGGCAGGTCGGCCAGCTCCTCGGGGGCGATGGCCTCCGCCAGCAGGCCCAGTCCCTTCTTGCTCTGGATGCTGCGCCCGTCGGCGGCCACGATGCCGGCGGACTCCTGGCCCCTGTGCTGGAGCGAGTAGAGCCCGAGGTAGGCCAGCTCCGACGCGTTCTCCACCCCGTAGAGCCCCACGATGCCACAGTGCTCGCGGGCCCCCGACGCCCCGCAGCGCGCGCAGGTTTGCACTTCTCTGCTCCTCCCAGACTGCCGGAGCCCCCACGCGGCGCCATACGTACGACGCCCGTGGGCAAGCCACCAGGCCGACCCACGGGCGATCAGAGGGCTTCCGTCAGACCCAACCCCGAAGCCGCATCGCTTCGACCACCCGTCGGACGGCCACGACGTATGCCGCCTCGCGCATGTTGATCTGGTGCGCTTCGGCGGCGCTAAGCACGGCGTGATAGGCCGTAGTCATCTTGCGGTCCAGCCGCCGGTGGACCTCCTCTTCGGTCCAGCAGTACATGTAGAAGTTCTGGACCATCTCGAAGTATGAGACCGTAACGCCGCCCGCGTTGCACAGGAAGTCCGGCAGCACGTGCACGCCGTTCTCGTGGAGCACGCGGTCCGCCTCGGGCGTCGTGGGTCCGTTGGCCAGCTCGGCCACGATGGCGGCCTGGACGCGGCCGGCGTTCTGGTCGGTGATGACGTTCTCCAGCGCCGCCGGCACGAGCACGTCAACGTCCAGCTCGAGCAGGTCCTCGTTCGAGATGGCGTCAGCCCCGTCGTAGCCCACGACGGAGCCCGTCTGCACCTTGTGCTCGGCAACTGCCGTCGGATCGAGGCCGTTCATGTTCACGATGCCCCCCTTGCTGTCGCTGACGGCCACGACCTTGCTGCCGTAGAGGGACTCGGCGAAGTCGGCGGCAAACCGGCCGGCGTTGCCGTAGCCCTGGACAGCCACCGTGGCCTGGCCGAGGTCTATGGCGCACCTCTCGGCGGCCTCGCGGATGACGAACCAGCCGCCCCTGGCGGTGGCGTCGCCGCGGCCAGCCGAGCCGCCTACGGGCAGGGGCTTGCCCGTGATGACGCCGAACTGGTTGCGTCCGGCCATCTTCGAGTACTCATCCATCATCCAGGCCATCACCTGCGGATTGGTGTAGACATCCGGTGCGGGCACGTCCGTCTCCGGCCCGATGTAGCTGCCCAGGGCTCGTATGTAGGCGCGGCTGACCCTCTCGAGCTCGCCGTCGGACATCTCCTTGGGGTTGCAGATGACGCCACCCTTGCCGCCTCCGAGCGGGATGTCCACCAGGGCACACTTCCAGGTCATCCACGCCGCCAGCGCACGAACTGTGTCCACCGTCTCATCCGGATGGAACCGGATGCCGCCCTTGGTCGGACCGCGCGCGTCGTTGTACTGGACACGGAAGCCCCGGAAGACCCGGACCGAACCGTCGTCCATCCGAACCGGCAAGGACACCCGGAACTCGCGCATCGGGACCCGCAGCATCTGGTGAACACCCGGGTCCAGATCGAGGATCTCAGCGCACCTGTCCACTTGCTCCTGCGCAATAGCGAAGGGGTTGAAACCTGACATCAAACCGGCTCCACTCTGGGGGGTGCTGGGCCTGCGCGAGAGGCGCAGACCGGCGGAAAAGCCAAAGCTGACGACTCTGCCCCGGCGTCCAGGATGCGTCCCATGCGCCGCTTAGAGCCCAAGGCGAGTAGAAGGACTATACCACTTTGCACACTGGCGCGCAAGCGAAGCCACAGCCGGCTGCCGCGGCCGGGCCGCCTCAGGGCCCCAGCCAGCTCACGGTGATGGTCTGAGTGGCGGAGGCGTGTCGCGCAAACACCATGCTGCATATTGCGCAACCGGGGCAGATTGCCGCCGTCAGCTCCTGCCCGGATTGGCCCTCAGAGCGCCTGTAGAGGGCATTTCAGCGTACGGGGTGAGTTAAGAGGGAAGGTTGACGACGGGGCGAGAGAAGCGCAACCTCCCCCCCAAGGCGGCAGAGACATGCATTCTGTGCCGGAAGGCGATTGGGAGGCACACGTCCGATAACGTGGGAACCGGAACAGGAAGGATCGCCGCGGACCCACAGGAGGAACTGGCCGCCGCGCGCATCGCTCAGTCGGTCCAGGCCTCCAAGTCCTGGGCCTCACGAAGCAGGCCGATCACCAGCTTGTTCTGGTTGTAGACGGCCACCAGCAGGTGCGCGGCCGCCTGCAGGAAGCGCAGACTGCGCACTTGCTCCTCCTCGCGGAACTCCGCGTCGGCGATGTAGTTCAGGGCGGCCTCGTGGTGTTCCTCGGCTTCTTGGGTCAGCTCCTCCGGTCTCGGCATCTGTGCCCTCGCGGCTTCGGGTTAACGGTAACCACAACGACACGACGAACAGCATAGCAGGATAACAACGAGGAATACGGTACGACGGAAGCTGGAACAGGCCAGCCGACGTAGCGCCATACTCCAGAACCCATACTTCACAATTCGGCGTCAGAGCCCCACGGTCAGCCTGTCCCCCAAGCTGTCGGGCAGTCCCGGCTCATCCTTGATCTTCTGTATCGTGGTGCCGATGTCGTAGGGGATCCGGGTGATGTTGGTAATCTGGCTGACGATGCGGAAGCTGAGGTCTTCCTCGCGGATGTACTTGAACTTGAAGCGGACCGGATCGAGCGTGGCGAAGCTACTCATCCAGTTCCGGTCCCGTGGCTGTCCCACGCTGCCGGGGTTGATCACGCGGGTGGTGCGCATGGGCAGATGGCTGTGCCCCACCACCAGCATGTTGCCCTCGATCTGGTCGTGCAGCATGTGGGTTGCGGCGCCTGGCAGGACGTACTCGTTCAGCATGTCGAACTTCGTCCCCGGCTTGCCGTGCAGGATGGTCAGCCCGTGGACCTCGAGGGTCAGCGGCAGCTCGCGCAGCCACTGCTTGTTCTGTTCGGTCAGCACGGCGTTGGTCCAGCGGGAGGACGTCTTGGCCACCGTATTCTTGCCTTCGAATATGCGGCGGCACAGCTCCCGATCCTCCTCTGCGAAACTGCCGTCCTGCGACTCCATCCGGTCCAGGTTGGCGCAGACGAAGTCGTGGTTGCCCACGACGGAGGGAATCCCCCGTCGCCGCAGCACCTCGCAACACTCGTTGGGGTTCGGGCCGTAGCCCACCACGTCTCCGGCGCAGTAGACGTCGTCATCTTCCCCCACGTGGGGCAGCACAGCCTCGAGGGCCTCGAGGTTCCCGTGTATGTCCGAGATAAGGATTATCATCCGCCTGCACCCATCGGAGCACCTGCCCAATGAACGCAGTATTCTACCAGAACGCTGCGCCGGTCCGCAAACAGCGCCCGCGAGCCCGCGCGGGGCCTCACCAGGTCGACCGCTCCCTCAAGTAATCGCGAAGCCGGCAGGCGCTGTCGGCCGCGTCGAACCCGGCGCCCGGCAGATACTCAATGGATATGTCCCCGCTGTAGCCGCAGTCCCGCAGAGCCCCGCTGAGCCAGTCGAAATCCACACTGCCCTCCCCCATCGGCGCCTGCATGGCGCCCGGCGCAGCGTCCCGCAGGTGCACGTGGGCCGCGCGCTCCAGCAGCGGACGAGTCTCCCTCAACTCGAGGCCCTGCATGACGAAGTGCGACGGGTCGTAGGCCAGGCTCAGCCACGGCGCCCGCTCCACCAGCCGCAGCGCAGACGGCAACTGCTCGAACGCACTGCGCGCGTGGCACTCCAGCGCGAAGCTCACCCCGTTGCTCGCCGACGTTTCCTCCAGCTCGCGCATGGAGTCCAAAGAGCCGTCGAACAGCTCCTCCTGGGCCACGTCCCGCAACCCGAGGTCGGGCTGGACGCCGGCCACGGACACGGCGTGCAGGTCGGCGAAGCGCGCCACAGCCGCCGCCTCCCGTCGTCGCTTCGCGCAGGCATCCGGCGTCCGCTCGTGCAGCGGCACGCTGAAGCCGCAGTTGAGCGCAATCAGCCGCAAGCTGGACTCGTCGAGCAGTTCCTGCACCCGCCACGCTGTGCTCTGCCAGTCCGCGGCCAGCCCCGACGGATCCACGTGCGCCCAGCCGTCAATCAGCAGCAGATCCACCAACTCGAAGCCGAGCTCAGAAACGCCGCGCAGCGCCTCCTCCAGTGGCTCATCCGCAAACAGCGACGTCGAACACGCAATGCGCATCCCCATGGCCTCCTCACAACTGCCCGTCGGCGACCATCAACTCCAGGGGGAACCGGTCTTGCGCCAGTGGCAGCTCGACACGCCGCCGGAGGCGCGCCGACTCATAGACCGCCATGACCAGCTCCAGGTCCTTCAGCGCGCTATCCCCGTCGAGCGGATGGTCCCCACCGTGGCGGACGAGGCGGGCGAAGCAGCGGTAGCTCTCGGTCATGGCGTCGGGGCCTTCGGCGGGCACGCCCTGCCAGCCGTGGCTTCCCTCAGTCCACATCAGAATCGGCGGTTCGGCCCTGTCGCCGGGACGCCACAGCCGGCCCCCTTCCCCGAACACCTCGTAGTCCTGATAGGCGCGGCCGGGGAACCTGACCTGCCCGGTCAGGATTTCCGCGCGCAGCCCGGAGGCGAACTCGAAGGCGGCCACCGCGCCGGTCTCGACCAGGTGTCCGTAGCGGTGCCCGCCGGAGGTGGTGTACCCCTTTGCCGGCTCCTCGTCGGCCGGCGGGGGCTCGCGGTGAACCTGCCCCAGGACCCAGGCCGCCTCCTCGTCTGCCGCCAGCCAGCGCAGGGAATCCACCAGGTGGGTGCCGTCGCTGAGCACGTCGCCCGCGCAGGTGCCCCGCAGCAGGTACGGCTCGCCGATGGCACCCTCCAGGATCAGCCGGCGCATCTTGACAAGATCCGGGCCCATGCGCCGCTGGTGGTTCACGATGAGCGCGGCGCCGCTCTCCCGGCAGGCGGCCAGCATTCGACGCCCGTCGGCCATGCACGTGGCCATCGGCTTCTCACAGCAGATGCCCTGCACGCCGCTCTGCGCAGCGGCGATGGTCAGGCGCGCGTGGCTGTCGGTTGGGGTGGCGACGGCCACCACGTCCGGCTGCTCCTCCCGGAGCATGTCCTCGAAGTCCGTGTAGGTGCGCACGCCCTCCGTGTGCGGCGCCGCTTCGCGCGCCACCGCTTCATCCAGGTCGCACAGTGCAACCACCTGGTAGTCCTTCAGGGCGGCCATCACGCGCGCGTGGCCGCGCCCCATCCGGCACCCGACCACCGCCGCCCGCAACGCTTCATCGTCCGCGGCCATCGCCTTTGCTCCGGACGCAGGAACTCGGCCCGCCCGTGGTCACTTGAGTGTCTTCACGTACTCAACACACTGAGCCAGCACCTCGCGCGGCTCCATGCCCTCGACCGGGTCGATCTCCATCAGCATAGGCAGGTTCTCGAAGTTCGGCGCGTTCTCCTTCAGGATAGCGAACACGGTCGGTATGTCCACGTCGCCCCGGCCGATGACGGCCCCGCTGGTCTCGAAGGCGAGCTTGCGGACGCTGGGATGGCCGCAGCGATCCTTGAAGTGCGTCCCGACAACGTAAGGGGCCGCGTCCTGGGCGGCGCGGAATGGCTGCTCCGCGGCGAAGAACGGATTGGCCGTGTCCAGCAGAATGCCCAGGCCCGGGGTGCGCCGGCACAGCTCGGCCAGATGCCGGCACCAGTGCCCGGCGTTGTGCAGCCCCAGGGGGCATCCTGCCTCGGCGGCCGCCTCCGCCAGCGGGCCCAGCGCCTCCGAGGCGCGCTCGATCTGCTCCTCGACAGACGGGTCCCGCGTGAAGCTGTCGTAGGGCAGCCCGCCTATGCAGACGGGGGAGCGGAACAGCGGCGCCAGCTCCTCGATGGCCCTCAGCGCAAGCTCCGTCGCGGCCCTCAACTGCGCCGGGGCGTCGGCGTAGATAGGGACATGCAGCCCCAGGCCGACGCATATGTCATTCTCCTCGGCCAGGTGGGCCAGGCCCCGGCGCCGCTCCGGATCCATGTCCAGGAGCCGGCGCGCTGGCCACTCGGTCACGTGAAGGTCGAACTCCGCCATCAACCCCAACTGCGCCCGCAAGGGATCCGTGGCGTCGTTGAACAGATCGCTGACCCATCCAGTGCTGGTCATCCCCCACAACATGTGCTTTCTCCCTGCGCACTTGCGCCGCCGGCGATCACAGAAGGAAACCGCTGCCTTCGGCAAACGAGGGCGACATTATAGGGCCGGCCGACTCCGGCACAAGGGCATCCACGCGAAAAGGGCCGACGGTGAGCAATCGCGATGCTACGTCCCGCGCTCGCCGTCGGCGATGCGCCGGACCTCCTCAGCCGAGTAGAGCCTGCCCCGCCCGATGCCGGGGCATTCCCCGGCAGTCTGCTGCCAGCGCCGGCGGCTGCGCAACAGGTGCGAGCAGAAAGGGAACGTCCGGCATTGCGGCGGCCGGACGGGGTAGACGGTGCAGCCCCCCTGGCCAAGCAGCACGCAGTCCCCGTTGGGCCGCTCCCGAAGGCTGATGCGCCAGCGCACCCGGCGGCAGTAATGCCCCAGGAACTCCCGAACGCCCATCTCAAGGTACTGCGCCACGCGCTCGACATCGTCGTCGCCCACCCACACGTAGCCGGGCGCACCTCCGCAGCACCTGCTGCAGCGGACGCACTCGAAGCGCAGGCCGTCGGCGTACCAGACATCTGCTTTGCGTCCGAACACTCGCGCGGCCTCACGCAGGACAGGGGGTGCGGGTCGGGTATCAGGCCGGCTGGCCGGCCGGGCTGGGATAGCCCCCGGTTGCGGTGCCCTCGTCGGTTTCGGGTGGAGCCTTCTCCGGGGCGCTCCGGCGGCGCTTCTCCTCGCGGGCCTCGCGCTGCGCCGTGATCTCCTCGCAGGTTGCCCCCTCCAGGATCATGTCCACCTCCTCGCCGCTGAGGGTCTCCAGTTCAAGCAGGGCTGCGGCTATGGCCTGGAGCTGCTCCGCTCGTTCCTCGCAGATGCCGCGGGCCTCCTGATAGCAGCCCATCAGCAGGGAGTGAACCTCTTCGTCTATCCTCTCGGCCATTCGGTCGCTGTGCTGCTTGCCCCGGGTGATCTCGTCGCCGAGGAACACGTGCCGTTCGTCCTCGCTGTAGCTGATGGGGCCAAGCGAGTCGCTCATGCCCCAACGGGTGACCATTTTGCGCGCCAGTTCGGTGGCGGCCCTGATGTCGTTCTCCGCGCCGGAGGAGATGTCGTCGCAGAACATCTCCTCGCTGACCCGTCCGGCCAGCGTCATGGTGATCTGGCCAAGGCACTCCCGCTTGCGCAGGCCGTACTTGTCCTTCTCGGGCAGCACCATGGTCATGCCCATTGCCACGCCGCGGGGGATGATTGTGACCTTGTGCAGGGGCTCGATGTGGTCGTGGAGCTTGGCCATCAGGGCGTGGCCGGCCTCGTGATAGGCGGTCAGTTGACGGTCCTCTTCGCTCATGACGCGGCTGCGCTTCTTCTGGCGCCCGAAGCGCACCTTGTCGCGGGCCTCCTCCAGGTCTTCCATGCGCACCTGCCGTCGGCCTTTCATGGCGGCGCGGATGGCGGCCTCGTTTATGAGCGCTTCCAGGTCCGCACCGGTGAACCCGGGCGTTCCGCGGGCGATGTCCTTCAGGGAGACGTCGGCGGCCGTCTTGACCTTGCGGACGTGCACCTCGAGGATCTCCTCCCGCCCCCGCACGTCGGGCATGTCCACGACGATCTCCCGGTCGAAACGGCCCGGCCGCAGCAGGGCGGGGTCCAGCACGTCCGGCCGGTTGGTGGCGGCCATGACAATGGTGCCCTCGTCGCGGCTGAATCCGTCCATCTCGCTGAGGATGGCGTTCAGGGTCTGCTCGCGCTCGTCGTGTCCGCCGCCCAGGCCGGTGCCGCGCTTGCGCCCCACGGCGTCTATCTCGTCCAGAAAGATGATGGACGGCTGGCTCTCGCGGGCCTTGCGGAACAGGTCGCGCACGCGGGCGGCGCCCACGCCCACGAACAGCTCCACGAAGTCCGACCCACAGAGGCTGAAGAACGGCACGTCCGCCTCCCCGGCGATGGCCTTGGCCAGCAGTGTCTTGCCCGTGCCCGGGGCGCCGACCAGCAGGATGCCCCGCGGAATGCGCCCGCCGACGCGCTGGAACTTCTCCGGGTTCTTCAGGAACTCGACGAGTTCCTGGACTTCCTCCTTGGCCTCCTCGACGCCGGCGACGTCTTCGAAGGAGACGGCGGGCTTCTCCTTGCGCGCCTGCTGCGTGCTGTTGCCGACGAACGGCATCCAGCCGTCCTTCGAGCCCACGGCCCGCATCTGCCGGTTGAAGAAGTAGAGCATCAACAGCAGCAGGACCACGAAAGGCGCTATGTTGAAGATGGCGAACGGCAACATGCTGCCGTCCGGTTTGTACTCAACGCGGGCCGTGTCGGCCCAGTCGCCGAGCTTGTCGTCAATGAACCCCTGCGGCAGGGTCAGACGCACGGTGCCCTGGGCGCCCTCCGCGTCCCTGAGCCTGGCCTCGACTTCCGTGCCGTTGACGTGCACCTCCGCCACCCGCTTGGCATCCAGCAGCTCGACGAACTGGTCCACGCTGATGTCGTTCTGCGCCGGCTGGCTGACCTTTCGCACGATGGTGAACCGGAGCAGCACAGCGCCGATGATGACGGCCCACACCAGGAGCTGTCGGCCGATGCGCGGCCCGTCGGGCGAACCGGAGCTGTCGCCGCCGTCGGGTGGCCGATCGTGTCGCGACCGGTTTCTGTCTTCATTGCCTGTCATTCGGTAAACCGGCGCCCGCTGGGGCACCTCCGTCCGAAGTAGCTGACATCCGAGGGGTCACGGCCGACGCGGTCGCGCAACGAACATCATCCGGCTGCCCCGGCTCCCGGTGGGCCGTGTTCCCCACTCGCTCTATTCTACCAACCGCCCTCCATCCTTTCCACAATGCGCTGGGCGGCCTCCTGGAAAGCCAGCTCGAAGGACGCCTCCTGCGGGATGAGGTCGGCCGGCACGGGCTTGCCCCCGACGTCCGTCCCGGATTCGGCCACGTCGCTGGCCAGTTGGGCGGACTCCGTCACGGTTTGCTCGGGCACGAGGTCAGCGCCTGTCAGCCGATCACGCCACCGGAAGCGGACCTTCACCGTGGTGCGCTGCAGCAGTATCCTGCCCCGCTCGCTCTTGATGCGCGTCTGCTCATTCGCCTCCAGGACTTCCCCGCTCAGAATGCTGTCCGCCTCGTCCCTGGAGGCCAGCACCAAGGGCGTGCGCAGCTCGATCTCGGAGACGACCGCCCGCGTCAGGTCCACCTCCAGGCCGCGCCGGAAGGTCCGGTTGTCGAACGCCTGGACGTAGACGGTGCGGACACCCTCGGGCATCAGCTCACCCGCCCGGTAGCCGCAACCGCCCGCCAGGACGGCCAGGGCGACGCATATCGCCGCGATGGGCTTCAGCTTCATGGACTTCTGGCCCCCGGTGTCTGTTGCTCGGAATTCACGCCGGGCAGCGGCACGTCGCGCAGGTCGCCCGGCAGCGGGGCAGCCAGTTGGCCCTCGACCCGGTCCAACTGGCGCGCCGCCCACTCGGCCTCGGAGCTTTCGGGAAAGCGCGACGTCACCCGCCGCAGGTAGGGAACGGCCGCCCAGGGGCGTTTCTCCGCGTGGATGTAGAACCGCGCCACTGCCGCGTTCATGCGGGCCAGTTGCTCCCGCGCGTCGGCTGCTTTCTGCCGTGCCTCGTCCGCGTAGGCGTGTTGCGGGTAGATGTCAGCGAAGTCCGAGAAAGAACGCTCCGCCTGGCGCACTCCCTCCATGCCGAGCCCCAGCCACTTGGCCATCCGCCACTCGCAGTCGGCGATCCTGTACCAGCAATACGGCACCCACTGGCTGTGGGGGTGAAGGCTTACGAGTGCCCGGTACTGATCCTGGGCGTAGAGGAACCGGCCCGCCTGCAGGGCGGCGTCCGCCTTATGGCGCATTGCGTCCGCCGCGCCGGACTCGTTGCGGGCCGACTCGATCAGCCGGTCGAACAGGGCCATGCCGTCCCCGAAGTCGTTGGCCGCCGCTTTGTGGGCCGCCTCACACTGGAGTGTGCGGGCCTGCGCCGCCACCTG
>CAYFVS010000400.1:0-3352 GCA_964346565.1 uncultured candidatus Brocadiaceae bacterium
AAGGCCAGCCAGATTCGCGTCATACGGACGCGGGCGACTTCGGCGAAATGGCACTGCACCAGCCGTTCTTGTGCCGGTAGCGTCATGGAGACGAGTATGACGCCGATAGGGTTCATCAGGAATCGCGGGACGCTGACATGCACGGCGACTCCAAAAGGTCCTGACGCTGTCCGCGTCGGCGTCGGCTGGTAGCAGTCCACTCGCTGCAGAAGCCTGACGTACTCCGGAGCGGCAACGTTGCGGGTCATGTTTGGCTTGACAAAAGGCACTTCTTCTAACAAGCCATCGTAGCGATCAAGTCCCCGTGCCTCGGGCAGTTCCTGCAGCGTGCGCAGTTCGGCAAGCGCCTCGATGAAGCCCATCATGCCCGCGAACTCCCGCCGGAACATGCGGCGCACGGACTCCTGCAGCTTCATCTCAAGGGATGGCAACTGCCCGTGCCGCCCCATATCCTCTGTGCGGATCTGCGGGCCCGCAGCGACGCGCCGGATCTGCCCCAATCCGAGCGCGATGACGGCGTGGCCGACAAGGAGGTGGATCGCGCCTTCCGGTTCCTCCGCTATCATGAGGCCAAGGTCCACGATGCGGTCCGCCGACTGGAAGGCCTGTTCCGTGCGGCCCCGTGCGGCCTGTACGTCCGACTCCAGCGCAAGGAGCCAGGCCAACTCGCGGCCGAACGACAGCGCCGGTTCGCCGTCGAACCAGTCGAAGCCACTGCGCACCGGCACGACGAGTACCTGTCGCGAGAGCATCTCCTCTACTCCCGCCAGGGATGCTTCACGGGCGGACAAGACTTCCTCAGCGTGCTGCAGCCAATCCTCCGAGGCGCACGCTGGTTCTTCAGGTCTATCCTCCACCGCAGCCCAGTACTCGTCGTGCTCCGCCGGCTGTGCCTGCTGGAGGCTTACCAGCACAGGAAAAGCGTTCTGGTGGGTCTTCACGCTGGGGCGTTCTACGCGGAGCTGCGGGAACTGCTTCGGCGGCATGTCCACGCAGGCGATCATGATCCAAGACCCCCCGAGGATCAGCACGGCGGCGGCCGCCGCCGCAGCCTTCACTGACCAGAGGACCGGCCGCGTGCCCTGCGGCGGGCCGAAGTGCTGCCGTCGTAGCCACAGATAAGCCAGCAGCGCGAGGTTGAAGCAGAAGGGGACCGCCGCGCCGGCGCCGTCTCCGATGGGGTCCGATGCGAACCATGCTCCCCAGCAAAGGAGGCTCAGCACGATGTAAGCCAGGGCCGCCCGGAGGGCCAGACGGGACCGCCGCCACAGGCCCACCGCCAGTGCGAAATGCAGCAGCGCCAACCCGCCGAAGATGGCCATGCCAGCCAGTGTCGCCAGCAACACCAGCCCCACCCACAGCGTCCCCATCAGCCCGAAGAGAACGCAGACCACCCATAGCCCCGCTAGGTACGTGTGGTCGTCGGCAGGCGCCGTGGAGATGGGTTCGGCCATATCCGTGTCGCGGGCAGGTGTTGCTGAAGCGTCTCGCAGTGGCTTGCCCCTTATCGTGCAGGCACCTGCTTCTAACATGAAACACACCGGTCAACAAGTTAGACGCCGAGCAGTCTCAAGCGTCACGAGCTTCGACGGCGCGGCGAGCGTGACCGGTCGGAAGCGGTACGGGTTCGATGCTGTCTGCCACGAGGGTGCGGACGCCGTGTTGTTCCTTGATGGTGCCTTCGGCGCGGTAAACGCCGGGGCCGGTTATCTTCGCGCCGCACTTGCGGTAGATGTCCGGGAATAGGATTACCTCCACCACGCCGTGACGGTCCTCCAGCGTGACGAACTTCATGTATTCGTGGTTCCTGGTGACCGTGCGGCGACTTAGCGGCGCAGGGGAATCCTGGGGTCGGCAGTTGGTGCATCGGGCGCGTTTTCAAGGCGAGCCCGGAGGCGGGGCGGGAGCTCTGGAATCTGGTGGAGAACGAAGAGCTGAAGCGATACTGTGAGCGCGAGCACGGGCTGCCGGGGGGCAGTGAGTGAGATGGGGGCCTATTACTGGTCTTTGCACTGAGCCGCTGTCGCCAGTTGCCCTCTTGATAGAGATGCCAGGATGGTGCTGGAAGCAGATGCCACAACTTCGTCAGGCCCGGTAGGGCCGTCTGAGCCGTAGCGCACGGTGAAGCGTGCCTTGGGCGCGCGAACCGTGGGACAAAGGAGGTGGAAGGGAGAAGAGCCCCCGGAGGGGGCGATTCAACCACGGACGCACACGCATCCTGAGTCGCCCCCTCCCGGGGGCTCTGGATGGGGTGCGCCCCGGGTGTCCCCAGGGCTCCATGCGGTCGCCCTGCGCTACGGCTGAGCCGCCCGCCCCGAGGCGGGCTCAACAATGCGCCACCTGCGGGGATGCCGGTTACCCACGTGATCCAGTTAGCCAATGAGTGCAGGGGTCAATAGGGGCTGGCTGTGGGCTGCGCAGAGACTGAGGGGAGGGCGACGGGCTCGATGCTATCGGCGATGAGGGTGCGGACGCCGTGTTGTTCCTTGACGGTGCCTTCGGCGCGGTAAACGCCCGGGCCGGTTATGCGCCCCCCGTACTCGCGATAGACATCGGGGAACAGGATCACCTCCACCACGCCGCGGCGGTCCTCGAGCGTGACGAACTTCATGTATTCGTGGTTCTTCGTGACCGCGCGGCGGGACGTAACCAG
Organism: uncultured candidatus Brocadiaceae bacterium; assembly: GCA_964346565.1. Lineage (GTDB taxonomy): Bacteria > Planctomycetota > Brocadiia > SM23-32 > SM23-32 > JAWOCH01. The sequence continues at coordinate 2,654 of CAYFVS010000400.1, forward strand.
CCAACCGACGAAGCGAAGCTTCCCAAAGTCTGAAGTACGGCTGCTGCTTTGCAGCGTCGTTAATTCATCATTCATCATTCTGAGTTCATCATTATCTTCAATCTCCCACGCGTCGAGCGGGTGGCCGGAGTGGCTGAAGCCGAGGATGCGCAGCTCCCATAGCACGCGCTCGGCCCGCGAGTAGGGCGGCTGGTCGGGGACGCGCACCTCCTCCGGCGGCGGTTCCTGTGCGCCCATGCGCAGCAGGGGCAGTTCGCGCGCCCCTTCGGGCGTGGGGGATCTTTGCCACTCGCGGCGGCTCAGGATGCGCTCCATCTTCATCAGGAGGGTGGGGCGGGTCAGCCCCAGGCAGTCGAACGCGCCGCCGAGGATGAGGTTCTCCAGCTCCTCCCGCCCGGGCCGCACGCGCGCGCAGAAGTCCTCCAGCGACCGGTAATGCCCCCGCAGGCGCTCCTTCAGGAGCCGCTCGATGGTGCGGCGGGACAGGGAGCGGACGAACTCGAGGCCGGGCCGGATGGCGCCGTCCTTGGCGCGGCACTCCACGTCGCTGCGGTTCACGCACGGCGGCAGCACCTCCACGCCGAACCGCCGGGCGTCGGCCAGGTAGGTGCGCGCGTCGTAGAAACCGGCCTTGTTGGCGATGACCGACGCCAGGAACTCGGCCGGCCAGTGGGCCTTCAGGTAGGCGGCCTGGTAGGA
>CAYFVS010000401.1:0-4656 GCA_964346565.1 uncultured candidatus Brocadiaceae bacterium
ACCATCACGCCACTCTATCCGCCATTGGGAAATGGTGTCATCGCCCGGGTCCGCGGCCCTCAGTTCCAGTGTGTACGTCGAACCTTCTTCTGCTGATCCTGCGCCCGAAATTTGGAGCGTAGGCGCTACTTCTCTCACCGTAACGGATGTCAAATAATCGGTAAAGCCGTTGTCCTTGTCGTAGATGCGGGCTCGAACGATACGGGCGCCGGACTCAGTGAGTAGCATTTGGGTGGAGGAGATAGTAGTCACAGTCTCTGTAGTGCCATCGCCATTGAAATCGTGCTGATCCCACTCACCATCGTTGTCGATGTCGTAGCTATATTCAAAAGGTCCGATTGCATCGACCGGCGATGGATCGCTCTGGTCGGAGAAGCTCACAACCACCGAGCCCCCTTCATCGACCGGACCGTCATTTGAGAATAGCGCCGTTGGGGGAGCGTTCAGCACAGTGAGAGATGTTGAGGCGTCGCTGACATTATATGACCCGTCTCCGACCGGGTAGGTGATGCACACGGATAGCAGGCGCTGGGTCCCAGTGGCACCATCATCGATCCCAAGTCCTACCAGGTCCTGCCAGGTCAACACCGGGGCGGCACCTGACGCATCATCGTAGTCCCCATCTTCGTCGAGGTCCCAGGCGAATGCTGGTGAGCCGGGCGCCGTCGCGCGAAGATACAGAGCCTGCCCTTCCAAGATCTCGTAGGGACCGCCGGCATCGGGTCGTGCCGCCGTGATACGCACGGACCTCATCTGGACATAGTCGCCGTCCTCGTCGGTGGCGGTCACCGTGATGTCGAACTCCCCTGTGGTGAGATAGGTCTGGGTCGCGGCTTCCGCATCGCTCGCCAGGATATCCTCCGTACCGTCATCCCAGTTCACGGTCCAGCGCAGGATCGCATCGTCGCCCCAGTCGATGGCGGAGAAGCCGATGGTGAACGCCTGCCCGACCTCGGCCGTCATCTCACTCGTCAGCGTGATTTCGGGAGGTGCGTTCTGGATCGCGACAGTCGCGAAGGCGTCGCTGAACTGGCCGATGAGGCAGTCCTGTGTCTCATCACCCGTCGGCGCCGAGACGTCGGTTACGCGGACGGAGATAGTATATTGACCGTTATCATCCAGACCGAAGCCGACCAGATCAGCCCAGGTGAGCGCGGTCGTTATGCCGGTGCGGTCACCGTAGAACCCGTCACCGTTCACGTCCCAGGTATATTCAACGATTCGACCAGACGCCTGATTGGTGCCCCTCGCATCCAGTGTGATGTCGTTTCCTTCGTAGACGTCGATATCGTCGTAGTTGCCGGCGTCGGGCGCGGATAGGGCGATCTCCTTAAGCCTTATGCTCGTGTAGGTGACGACGCCTTTTCCCGGCATGGCAATCGTCCCAGACAGAGGCCCGTCGGTCTTTTGTGACACGTCGTCAGTTGAGCCCGCATCGAACAGAAGGGTATCCCCGGTATCCCCTTCAAGTTCTTCCACCGGATCCTCGCCATTGACGGTGACGCCCGCGGCAAGCTGGGCACCACTGACTCGCACCTCGTCGTAGCCGGCCCCAACGTTGACAGTTGTTGTACTGTTCGGTGCCGTTCCGGCCAGGCTGATGAAGTCGGTACCGTCGCCGGCATCGACAGTGAGGGACGCACCTTCCTCGCCAATCCGGATGTCGACGGCGTCGTCGCCCATGCCCGTGTCAACCGTGGTGATGCCCCCGAATCGCGACAACAGAACCGAGTCGTTACCTTGGCCGGTTGTCACACTGGTGGTACCGGCGGCGTCGAGGAGCTCGACGATGTTGTCGCCGTCCTGCGCCTGGATCTCAAGCGTGTCAACTGCAGCCGCTTTGACCTGACGGATGATGTCCTCGGCATCCCCTGTCCTGAGCGTCAAGTCTTCGATGCCGTTGAAGACCACGGCAATGCTATCGGCGTCGCTCGATGAGGCCGGCATGAAGACAGCCAATCCGCCGTTGGCATATCCCACACCGGTTTCGGAGGCAACGTATACCATGCCGTTGCCACCATCAGCCAGACCACTGGGGGAGCGGAGGCCCGGGCGACCGCGCAACACCTGGGCAAACTGAATTCTGCCGGATACGGGATCGCGCGTGAACACGGCAAGCGTATCTTCGGATGCTGCGGCCACGTACACGAATGCGCCATCGGCAGAGACCATCAGGTCGCTGGCGCCGGCCAAACCCCTGGCACCCAATGCGCCTTCCTGGGCAACTCCGGGCAGAATGCTCAGGGACTTGGCGGCCAGGTCAAGCTCGAACGTCACGAGAGTTCCGTTCGTCGCCCCCGTGACATATACATAATTACCGCTGGTAGTCACGGCGCTGATCCCCTCGAGGCCGTTGAGGTCTGCGGGGCCCACGAAGGATTGGCACACGGACAGATCTGTGGCACGCAGCACATAGAGCGTATTGCTCGCCGGCGCGACGGCGTAAACGAGTTCCGCAGCCCCGGTGACGGGATTGCAGCCGACGGCGATATCGGTAATCTGACCAATGCCTGTGAAGACATCCTCCATCGGGAGGAACGAACCGGCGGTCTCAATCAGGTTATAAGCCGCAATGCCGTCTTCACCGCCCACAAAAACGCGCGCCCCGTCACGGCTCATTGCGATGGTGGCAAACACATTCATGTTGGCAGTCTGGCCAACCGTCTGGGGCATAGCCAGGTCGCCGCTCGTCAGGTCACGCTCGAAAACGGCAATCGTGCAGTCGCCCGTGCTCGTCACATAAACGTATCTCCCGTCCTGGCTGACCGTCACATCATTCGCGCCGCCAAGGCCATCCATCCCCTCAAAGCCATCCCGGAAGACTTGGCGGGTGGAGAAATCGCTGGCATTGACAACGATGAGCGTGTCTTCAGAGAAGCTGAGGCCGTAGATGGTCTGGCCGTCGGGGCTGACAGCCATCGCCTGCAGGCCGCCGAGTTCCGGAGCATCGAATTCCGGCTGCGAAGCCCTGAGGTACTCCGAGCCGCCGGCGGCAATCTCCCGACCCTGTATCGGGACGACGATGCCTGCGATAGAGGCGTTGACGTAGGCCGTGTCATAGGGGATCAGGGTGGCCCAGACGGCATGAGGTCCCAACGACGTGAGTACCTGGGGCTCCGCCCCCAACCCGGCAAAGAGAAGGTTCTGCGTGAAAGTGGTGTTCTCACTGGTGGAAACGATGCCGAGCATCGGATCGGCCAGATAAAGGTCCGTGAGGTTGATGAACAGGACCATGTCAAACCCGGTGTAGTCGTCGGCATATCCCTCCGGGCCGACATCCAGTCGGATGATGGCCGCCACCGCATCTGTGTCCATGTCATTCAGGGCAAAATCAAGTGGGCTGCCCTCCCCTCGCAGAGCAGCAAGGCCGCCGGCAAGGAGCCCGTAGATCTCGGCCCCGCCGACCAGGTCAGCAATGAAGGGAGTAGCCCCGGAAAAGAGGGGGCTGTCTGCAATAAACGGATTGTCTTCCCGCGGGCCGACGAAGAACGATGTCATCGTGCCTGTTCCATTGGCCTCGCTCGGCGCGCCCTCGATCTCACCGTAATGGAACTGCACCTCCAACACCGGCGGGTCCTCGCCCTCGGCAGAGCTGAAGTACCAGTTGTTCCCCACCTCCTGGTGGATCACCCAGCCCAGATTCGGTGCCCCACTGGCCCAGGCCTGGACGCCCTGGGTCACGTCCAGCGACACCAGGTCGCCGTCGTAAATCTCCTCATTGGGGCCAATGATGTCGTCGGCGCGGACCGCGGCCTCCACGCCGTCGGCCTGAACACCATTAGAGCCGAAACTGTTGGCATACGTGTCAGCGGCAGTGAATGGCTGCAGCAGACGATGAATGCTCGTAACAGCGACGGGCGAGGTGCCATCCCATGTCAGGGTCCCTGTCTGAAGGTGCAGGGTGGCGGAGTAGATCAACGCACCCAGAGGGATCTGATCGGCACCGTCGCCAAACAGGTCCTCGAAGCGAATCAGCGCCTGCGCCTCGTCGCCAACCACCCGAAGCCTGATATTGCCCCACTGAATCGTCTCGGGATTGTAGCCGTCCAGATACGTGTCCACCGTCCCCACGTAGCCATCCACACCGTTCTCAAAACGAACCTGCCCGGTGGTCGGGATGACGGTGAGATTGGCGTTGCTGCCGAGGATCAGACGGCCATCACCACCAACGGTCGGGGCGCCTTGGCTACCACCCGAGGTGTCGATCGATGCACTCGCGGCGTCGAGCACCGAGCCGTAGAGCTTGACTGTGCCGCCCGCGCCGCCGCCACCGGGGCCTCCAGCACCGCCGGCGCCGCCATCGCCGCCGGCGCCGCCGCCGCCGCCATAGCTGCCGACAGGATCGGCCAAGTAGGTTCCCGTGCCGGATCCGCCGCCACTGCCATCGAGACCGGTGGTCTGCCCGGCGCCGCCCGCGCCGCCCATGGCGAGGAAGACCGTGTTGCTGTCGACACTCTCGCCAACGGTAATGCGGCCTTGGGCCACGATCTCGAACGCGCCGCCGCCCCCACCGCCTGCTCCGCCCTGCCCACCAAGGCCACCTGCGCCACCCGCACCGCCGCCCCCGCCGCCGCCACCGCCGTGGCCGTCAGATCCATAGTACCAGAAGCTGGCTGTGCCACCACCGCCACCGCCGCCGCCGCCGCCGCCGCCGCC
>CAYFVS010000402.1:0-21419 GCA_964346565.1 uncultured candidatus Brocadiaceae bacterium
TTCAGCTTCACGCCGGGGAAGCCGTAGTCCTCCAGGCACCGGCGCGCTTCCTCGATGGCTTCCTCGACGCCAAGCCGCGGATTGGCCCAGCCGAAGCCGATGATGCGGTCCGGCTGGGCCTGCCGCGCGTCATAGACGGCGCGGTTGTGCTCGCTCAGATGGCGGGTGTAGGGCGGCTTCAGCCAGCAGAGCGCGCGCTCAACGCCGCAGTCGTCCATCATCCGCAGCAGGTCGTCCGCCATGATGGCCAGCCCGTCGCGCTCGGGCGATATGTGGCAGTCCGCGTCAATGATCATGCTCGGGCCTCCCGTGGTTGGGCACGGTGGTCAGGCCGGCAGTATAGATGCGGCGCGCTGCGCCCGCAAGGCAGGCCTCTGCGTTTGCCCCGCTCGGCCCGCCCGTATACTGTGTGTACTCCCCCCGCTCCCAGCGCAGGAGGGTGCCGGCGGATGAGCTACCAGATAGGCATGGACGCGCTGCACCTGCGGGCCACGCAACGCCCGGGCCACACCGAGTATTGCAGCAACGACGCGCTGGTCAGGGCCGTGACCGGCAGGGACCCGCTCCAGGACGAAACGGCCTGGCACGGATTTCACGATGCCTGGGAGCTGGACTTCCTGTGGCACACCAACGACGGACCCACTCGGTGGGCGGAGCGCGGACGCACCACCGACATGGGCCACGCGGAGTTCCTGGAGGGCGGACGCGACAGGCGCGCGGCGACCGCCTGTCCCTTCGAGTCGGTAGAGGAGGTCTGGGCATTTGACGCCGTGGAGGAGTACGGGCTGCCTGATTCCGGTGATCTGGTCGCTCACTACAACCAGTGGCTCCGGCACAACCAGGCGGCCAACCCCGAGCAGGTCTGGCCCGGGGGCTATTACAGGACCATCGTCTCCGGCGCCATCGAGGCGTTCGGGTGGGACATGCTGCTGAGCGCGGCGGCGGATAGGGAGCGCTTCGAGCGCGTGCTGGACGGCTTCTTCCGCCTCAGCATGCACTTCTTCCGGGCGTGGGCCGAGACCGACGCGCCGGTGTTCATCTGTCACGACGACATGGTCTGGAGCGAAGGCCCGTTCATGCATCCGGACTTCTACCGGTCGGTCATCTTCCCACGGTATGCGGAGCTGTGGGACGTGCTGCATTCAGCCGGGAAGCTGGTGCTCTACTGCTCGGACGGCGACTTCACCATGTTCCTTGACGACCTGGCGCGGGCCGGGGCGGACGGGTTCATCTTCGAGCCGCTGGTTGACCTGCGCACCGTCGTGGAGCGGTTCGGTCAGAGCCACGTCATCATGGGCAGCCTGGTGGACTGCCGCACGCTGACCTTCGGCACGCGGAGGGACATCGCCGCCCAGGTTGACGCCACTCTCCGGTTGGCCGGCGACTGTCCTGGCTTCTTCTTCGCCGTGGGCAACCACATCCCGAGCAACGTGCCCGTGGACAACGCTGTGTTCTACTTCGACTACCTGAGCAGCCGCTGGCGCCGATGAAGGAGGAGCCCTCTATGCCGGAGCGGCAGGACAGCCCCGACCAGTCGGCACACGATGCGCCGCCCGAGGCTGCCTGGCATACGCTGTCGGCGGGAGAGGCGGCCCAGAAGCTGGAGACCGATCCGGCGGAAGGCCTGAGCGGCAAGGAGGCCCGGCGGCGGCTCAGCCAGTGGGGCTCGAACCAGCTCCGTCAGACCCGACAGGTCCCCTGGTGGGCGGTGCTGGTCCGCCAGTTCAAGAGCCTGGTCGTCCTCCTGCTGGTCGCCGCCGCCGTCGTCGCCTTCAGCATGCAGGACGTGCTGGAGGGCATCAGCATCGTGGCGGTCATCCTGCTGAACGCCGGGATCGGTTTCTTCACCGAGTATCGCGCCAACCGGGCCATGGAGGCCCTCCAGAAGCTGGGCGCCGCTGACGCCGTCCTGCTGCGGGACGGCGAGCTGCGCACCGTGAACGCCGCCGACGTGGTGCCCGGCGACGTGCTGGTGCTGCATGAGGGGGACTCGGTGCCCGCCGACGCCCGCCTGCTGGAGGCGCCCGGGATGCAGGTGGAGGAGGCTTCGCTGACCGGCGAATCCGTCCCCGTCGTCAAGAACACCCGTCTCCTGGACGATCCGGACACTTCCCTGGCCGACCGCACCAATATGGTGTTCAAGGGCACTCACGTGGCCGGCGGCAATGGGCGGGCCGTCGTGGTGGCCACCGGCATGGATACCGAGATAGGCCGCGTCAGCGAGCTGGTCACCGCCACCGAGGACGTGGAGACCCCGCTGGAGCAGCGGCTGGCCCGGCTGGGCCGGCGGCTCATCGCCTTCTGCCTGGGGGTGGCGGTCATCGTCGCGGTGGCGGGCATCGTGCAGGGCACGGAGATAGGGCTGATGATAGAAGCCGCCATCGCCCTGGCCGTCGCCGCCGTGCCGGAAGGGCTCCCCGCCGTGGCCACCATCGCCCTGGCCGTGGGGATGCAGCGGATGGCCCGGCGCAACGCGCTGATACGCCGCCTGCCCGCCGTCGAGACTCTCGGCTCCGCCACGTGCGTCTGCACCGACAAGACCGGCACCATGACCCGCAACGAGATGATGGTCATCCGCATCCGCACGGGCGGGCGCGAGGTCGAGGTGACCGGCAGCGGGTACGCACCGGAGGGCGGCTTTAAGGAGGGCGACCGCGCTCTCGATCCCGCCCGGGACGGACAGCTCACGGCCTTGCTGACCGCCGCCGTCCTGTGCAACAACGCCGGCCTGACGCGCACCGAGGACGGGGACTGGGAGGTGACCGGCGACCCCACCGAGGCCGCCCTGGTCACGGCCGCCGCGAAGGCGGACCTGTGGGCCCGGGACCTGCGCGAGGAGCACCAGGAGCTGCGGGAGTTCCCTTTCTCCAGTGACGCGATGATGATGGGGACGGTCAACGACGGGCTGGACGGGCGGCTGCGGGGTGGGGAGGGCAGGGCGCTGTGCGTGAAGGGCGCGCCGACCAGAGTCGCCGATGCGTGCACGAAGTGGCTGACCGGTGCCGGCATCGAGAGCCTGGACGAGCAGGAGCGCGAGCGCATCCTGGCGCGGGACGAGGAGCTGGCCGGAGAGGGGCTGAGGATGCTCGGGGTGGCCTTCCGCCCCGTCGAGCAGGTGCCCGAGGAGGTCGAGGAGGCATACGCTGACTTGATCTGGCTCGGGCTGGCGGCCATCGAAGACCCGCCCCGGGACGAGGTGCGGGAAACCGTGGACACCCTGACCCGGGCAGGCATCAAGACGGTCATGATCACCGGGGACCACGCGGCCACGGCCCGCCGCATCGCCGCCGCCCTGCACGTGGCCCCCGAGGACGCGCCGATCATCACCGGACGACAGCTCACCGACATGTCCGCCGATGAGCTGGCCGAGCGGGTGGAGGAGGTGGAAGTGTTCGCCCGGGTGAGCCCCGAGCAGAAGGTGGACATCCTGGAGGCGCTGCAGCGGCGGGGTGAGATCTGCGCAATGCTGGGCGACGGTGTCAACGACGCCGTGGCGCTCAAACGCGCCGACATCGGCGTGGCCATGGGCATCAAGGGCACCGACGTGGCCAGGGAAACCGCCGACATGGTCCTGCTGGACGACCGGTTCGTCACCGTCGGCGACGCCGTCCACCAGGGCCGCATCATCTACGACAACATCCGCAAGTTCATCCACTACCTGTTCAGCTGCAACCTGAGCGAGGTACTGACCATGCTGCTGGCTTCGCTGCTGGCCATAGTCATGCCGTCGGTGCTGAAGGACCCGCTGCCGTTGCTGCCGTTGCAGATACTGTGGCTGAACTTGATAACGGACGTGTTCCCGGCCCTCGCCCTGGCGATGGAGCCGGGGGAGGAGGAGGTGATGGACCGCCCGCCGCGCGACCCCGAATCCGCCCTGCTGGGCCGCCGGCTGATCAAGTCCATCGGCGGCTACGGACTGCTGATCACCCTGGCGACGATCACGGCCTTCCTGTTTGGGCGCGGCGTGCAGGGCTACAGGGAGGCCGGCGGGCCGGACCGCGCCATCACAATGAGCTTCCTGACCATCGGCTTCGCTCAGTTGCTGCACGTATTCAACTCGCGCAAAGAGCACGGGCCGCTGCGGGGCAGGCAGTGGTGGTCCAATCGGTACGTGCTGGGGGCCTTCGTGCTGACGGTGGGGCTGCAGCTGGCGGCCGTCTACGCGCCCGGCCTGCGGACGGTGCTCAAGACGGTGCCCCCGGCCGGGATTGACTGGCTGGTCATCGGCCTCTGCTCGGCCATGCCGCTGGCGGTGGGGCAGGTTCTGCGCCGCGTTCGCTCGCGTCCGTTCATCTGCGGCGCTTCGCGATGACGTCCGCGAAGCGGTCGCAGAGGTCCTCGATGTCCTGCCGGCGGGCCAGGAGTTGGAGCCACTCGTCGGGGATGGCTTCCTCGCCGTAGAACGTGCCGGCCAGCCCACCGGTCACACAGCCCACCGTGTCCGTGTCGCCCCCCAGGTTCACGGCGACCAGAAGCGTGTTGCGAAAACCCCGCGCCCGCAGGAGGCTCCACAGCGTGGCTTCCAGCGTCTCGACCACGTAGCTGCCGGAGCGCACCTGGCAGCAGTCCATCTGCTCGGTCTCCAGCGACAGCACCGTGCGGAGATGCTCGCGTTCCGCCTGCCAGGGCTCGCCCTGGTAGTAATCTCGGGCGTAGCGCATGGCCGCCCGGGCGGCTTCGTCGGGGCGGAGGCCCTCCAGCAGGTAGGAGGCGACCAGGCAGTAGACGCCGCAGCACATCTGGGCGCGCGGGTGCGCGTGGGTGATGGCCGAGACCTCGTGGGCCGCGTTCAGCATCAGGCGGCGCTGCGGGGAGAAGTAGAGGGCTATGGGCAGCGTCCGCATCAGCGAGCCGTTCCCGTTCGCGCCCTCGCCGGTCAGCCCCGCCCGCAGCGGCGGCACGCCGACGGCCATTCTGTACATGGCCGCCGCCGTGGTCGCCCCGTAGCCGAAAGTGCGCCCGCGGGGCGTCCACAGGGCCTCCCGCCACCAGGAGAAGAAGGTGCTGCCGACGTGGTCCGGCCGGTACCCCCCGGCCAGACTGGAGGCCAGGCACAGCAGCAGGGAGCTGTCGTCGGACCACGTTCCGGCCGGCTGGCCGTGGGGTCCCCCCGAGGCCATGGTCTCGACCGGATGTTCTGACAATCGGGAGCGCGTCTCGCCCTCATGCGGCAGCCCGAGGGCGTCGCCCACCACGGCTCCGAGGATGCCCCCGCGCATCTGCTCTCGCAGGCGGGCCATGCTTGCCGCCCTCGCTGGCGCGCTCAGCGCGAGTCCACGTTGATGCTCATCAGGAACTCGGCGTTGTTCTGGGTCTGCTGCAGCTTGTTGCGCAGCAGCTCGATGCCCTCGATGGGGTTCATCTCGTTGAGCATGCGGTGCAGCAGTCGGACGCGCTTCAGCTCCTCGGTGTCCATGAGGAGTTCCTCTTTGCGCGTGCCGCTCTGTGTGACGTCCAGCGCGGGCCAGATACGGCGGTCGGCCAGGGGCCGGTCCAGGTGTAACTCCATGTTGCCGGTGCCCTTGAACTCCTCGTAGATGACCTCGTCCATCCGGCTGCCGGTGTCCACCAGGGCGGTGGCGATGATGGTCAGGCTGCCGCCCTCCTCGATGTTGCGGGCGCTGCCGAAGAAGCGCTTGGGTTTCTGCAGGGCGCTGGCCTCCACGCCGCCGCTGAGGATCTTGCCGCTGTGGGGGCTCTCGGTGTTGTGCGCCCGGGCCAGCCGGGTGACGCTGTCCAGCAGGATCACCACGTCGTTGCCGAACTCCACCTGACGGCGGGCCTTCTGCAGCACCATCTCTGCCACCTGGATGTGGCGGGTGGCCGGCTCGTCGAAGGTCGAGCTGATCACCTCGGCGGCCGGCACGGTCCGACGCATGTCGGTGACCTCCTCCGGCCGCTCGTCGATCAGCAATATGATCAGGTCCACGTTGGGGTGGTTCCGGGCAACGGAGTTGCCGATCTTCTGCAGCAGGATGGTCTTGCCGGTTCGGGGGGCGGCCACTATCAGGCCCCTCTGGCCCATGCCGATCGGCGTAACCAGGTCCACGATCCGCATATCCAGCTCCTCCGCCTCCCGCTCGAGTATGATGCGTTCGGTGGGGTGGTAAGGGGTCAGGTCCTCGAAGACCGCCAGGTTGCTGACGGCCTCGGGGTCCTGGTAGTTGACCGCTTCCACCTTCAGCAGGGCGAAGAAATGCTCCTTGTCCTTCGGGGGGCGTATCTGCCCCATGACCAGGTTGCCCGTGCGCAGACCGAAGCGCCGGATCTGGCTGGGCGAGACGTAGATGTCATCCTGGCTGGGCAGGTAGCTGTAGTCGGGCGAGCGCAGGAAGCCGAATCCATCCGGCAACACTTCCAGCACCCCCTCCCCGTACATCGCCCCTGTCTTGTTGACCCGCTTCTTGAGCAGGTGAAAGATGAGTTCCTGCTTCTTCATGCCCGAGGTGTTGCTCAGGCCTTCGTCGTGGGCCAGCTCCTGGAGCTGTTTGACGGTCATCTTCTGCAGGTGAGCTATGTGCAGCTCGTCCGGCATGGTGCCGGTGGCGCTGTGGCCCCCTTTGCCGCCGTTGCCCGGGTTCTGCTTGTTCCTGTCGCCTTCCACGTTGGCCTCCAATACGGTTAGTACAGTCTGTGAGACACTTACTGGGTGGGATTCGCAGGTTGGGACCCGCCCGAGATGCAGCAAAACTCAGGCCAGAGTTCCTCCATCTGCTCGTCCAGTTCCTCGATGCTGCCGTCGTTTCCGACGACGAAGTCTGCCAGCTCCCGCTTGCGCTCCGGGCCTATCTGCGCCCGGCTGCGCCTGCGGAACTGGTCGTGAGTCATTCCTCGCTTGTTTTGCATGCGCCTGCGGCGGAGATTCTCCGGCGCGTCAACGAACAGCAGCGCCTCGCACTGCTCCGCGTGCAGGCCGGCCTCCACCAGGAGCGGCGCGTCCAGCACTATCAGCGGGACCTTGCACGCTTCCCGCAACGCCCGGATCCGTTCGGCCATCTCGCGAATGACCGGGGGGTGAACGATCTGGTTCAGCCGGCCCGCGCTCTCCCGGTCTTTGAACGCCTCCCGGGCGAGCGCGGCGCGCTCCACCCGGCCGTCTTCGTCCAGGATGTCCTGTCCGAACGCGTCCACCAGTTGCTCCTTCACTTCCGGCCGCCGCAGCGCCTTGTGGGCCAGGCGGTCCGCGTCTATGACGGCCGCGCCCCGCTTCTCCAGCAGGCGGGCGGCCGTGCTCTTGCCGGCCCCCAGGCCCCCGACGATGCCCAGCACGGGGATCCTGTGTCCCGGGGTCGGTGGCCTCACTTCGTTTCCGCCCAGTTCTTGCCCGTTGCCGTGTCCACCTTCAAGGGCACGTCCAGCTCCAGCGCCCCCGTCATGCGCTCGGTGACGAACCGTCGCACCTCCTGCAGCTCTCTGTCGGGCGCTTCGAAGACGAGTTCGTCATGTATCTGCAGCAGCATGTTGGCCCGCGGGCTGACCCGTGGCAGCTCCCGATGGATCCGTATCATGGCCCGCTTTATCAGGTCGGCCGCGCTGCCCTGGATGACCGTGTTCACCGCAATGCGCTCGGCGGCGCTGCGGGTTGCCCCGCCGGAGCGGATGCCCTCGATGCGCCGCTTGCGACCGGCCAGCGTGGTCACGAAGCCCTGCTGGCGGGCGCGCTCCACAGTGTCGCCTATGAAGCTCTTGACCCGAGGGTAGCGCTCGAAGTAGCCGGCGATGAACTGCTCCGCCTTCTCCACCGGGATGTCGATCTGCTTGCTGAGTCCGTAGGGGCTGAGCCCGTAGATGATGCCGAAGTTGACGGCCTTGCCCCGCCGCCGCATCAGGTCGGTCACCTGGTCCTCGGGCACGTCGTTGACCTGGGCGGCGACGAAGCGGTGGATATCCCGATCCTCGCGGAAAGCGCGCCTCAGCGTCCGGTCGCCGGAGCAGTGGGCCAGGATGCGCAGCTCCACCTGGGAGTAGTCCGCCCCCAGCAAGGACATGTCCTCCTGCCCGGGCACGAAGGCCGTCCTGATGCGCCGCCCGAGCGGCGTGCGCACCGGTATGTTCTGCAGGTTGGGATCGCTGCTGGACAGGCGCCCGGTGGCGGTGACCGTCTGGTTGAAGGAGGCGTGGATGCGCCCCGTCTCGGGGTGAACCATCTCCAGCAGTGCGTCCGCGTAGGTGGACTTCAGCTTCGCGAGTTCGCGGTATTGCAGCACGTAGTCGGCGATTGGGTGCTGCGCCTTCAGGTCGGTCAGCACGTCGCTGGCCGTCGAGTAGCCGGTGGTGCGCCTGGCGTTGCGCGGCGGGGGCAGGCCCAGCTTCTCGAACAGGATCGTGCTGAGCTGCTGGGGCGAGTTGACGTTGAACGTCTCGCCCGCCTCCCGGTGTATCTTCTGCTCCAGCCGGGCAATCTGGCCGGAGAACTCCTCACTGAGCGCCGCCAGCGCATCGGTGTCCACCTTGATGCCCGTCCACTCCATCTTCGCCAGGACGGGTATGAGGGGCAGCTCGAGCTCGCGCAAGAGCTCCGCCAACTCGGCCTTCTCCAGCCGCGCGCTCAGTAGCTCGCACAATTGCAGGGCGACGTCCGCGTCCTCGCAGGCGTAAGGGCCAACCCGGCCGACCGGCACCTTATCCATGGTGGTCTGGTCGCCGCCGGTGCCTATCAACTCCTCGATGGGCATGGTGCGGTAGTTCAGGTACCGCCGGGCCAGGGCGTCCAGCCCGTGCGACCGGCTGGCGGGAGTCAACAGGTACGAGGCCACCATCGAGTCGCAGCAGAGCCCGGCCGGCTCGATGTCGTAGTTACGCAACACGGCGACGTCGTATTTCAGGTTCTGTCCCACTTTGCGCGGCCGTTCGGCCTCCAGCATGGGCCGCAGCAGCTCCAGCGCGTCCGACAGGGGACAGGTTTCGCTGCCCGCCGGGCCGTCCGTGGCCACGTAGACGCCCTGGTGGGGCTGCCAGCTGAAAGCCAGACCCACGATGCGCGCGTCCCGCGCGTGCAGGCTGGTGGTCTCCAGGTCGAACGAGACCCTCTCCACGTCCCTCAGCCGGCGAACCAGCTCCCGCAGTCCGTTCAGGTCCGTTACGGTGCGGTAGTCCTTGTCGAGCAGGTCATGGGTGCGTGGGGGCCTTCGCCCATCGAACAGAGCGGTCTGCGCCGGGACGGGCGCCGGATCGCGCTCGCGCAGGGAGTGGAAGCCCACCGCGCGGTAGAAGCGGTCCAGCTCGGGGCTTCTGCCGTTCTCCGTCCGGCAGGCGTCCCAGTCCACCTGAAGCGGTATGTCACGCCTGAGCCTGACCAGTTTCCTGGCCATTTCCACGTCCTGCCGGTGCTCGGCCAGGCGCTGGCGGGTTTTCTCGCCGGAGACCTCTTCCAGGTTCTCGTAAAGGTTCTCGATGCTGCCGAACTTGCAGATGAGCGCCTGTGCCGTTTTGGGCCCCACGCCCGGCACGCCGGGCACGTTGTCAGTGGTGTCGCCGGCCAGCGCCATCATGTCCACCACCTGCTCGGGGGTCATGCCCTTGCGCTCCTTGAGTGTCTCGGGGTCCATCAGGACTTCGCGGTCCTTGTGGACGTGCAGCACCGAGGTGTGCTCGTTGATGAGCTGCTCGGCGTCTTTGTCGGTGGTGACGATGATGGTCTCGATGCCCCGTTGCTCGGCCTGGCGTGCCAGGGCGGCCAGCACGTCATCCGCCTCATGCCCCGTGCTGGACAGCCGGGGCACCCCCTGGGCGTCCAGCAGTTGCTCTATAAGCGGGATCTGGCGCTGCAGCGGCTCAGGCATCGGCGGGCGATCGGCCTTGTAGTCCCGGTAGATCCGCCGTCGCTCAAGCTCCCCGGGGCCGTCGAACGCCACGGCCAGGTAGTCGGGGTCGTACTCGTCGCGGACCTTCTCAATCATGCGGGCGAACCCGTAGAGCGCGTTCACCGGCTCCCCGTCCGGGCCGGTCAGGCCCTTGATGGCGTAGAAGAACTGGTAGATGTGCGCGTAGGCGTCTATTACGAGAAGCTTCTCAGGCATGACGGTGTTGGTCGTTCTGCGGAGCGCTGACGGGCGCCCCTGCTGGTTCCCCCGCCCCGCGCCTGCGGCCGGGGCAGTGTTTGAGTGAAGCATGGGGGGTACGCCGGACACTCGGCATCTACTGCACTCGCCGGACCTGACCCCAATCTGGCGTCCGAACCCGCTCAGGGCGTCAGCCCGTCACGCAAGGGCAAAGGCGCCGATGGGCCGAGGGCAACGCCGGACGGGTTACTGAGTCTGCGGGTTGCTCAGCGAATGGTCGAAGTCTGCTGCAAGGCAACGCTGGACGGCCGTCCTGAGTGCCCCGCGGGATGACAGTCTCACACTCCCGTTTCGACAGGCGGATGTCAAGGGGAAGCAGACCGAATCAAGCCTCGCGCCGTTCCATACCGCGGGCAGGAGAGAAGAAGGGCGCAGCCGCGCAACAGCCAGCGGGCGCTATGACGCGGATGATATACCGGAAGTCCTCCCGTAAGGATACCGCTCCGCCGCCGCGGGCTGCGCCGATTCTTTAGGCATCACTCCGTCACTCAGCTTCCTCCTCAGCTTCCTGGGCCGCCTCCCGGCCCTTCTGGAGGGCCTCCCTCGCCCTCTTCCTCGCCTCCTCGGGCATCTTGCTCAGGTCGGGTCCCGTGACGGGGGGAGCGGCTGGGGCGGCCTCCTCCAGTTCGGCAGCCTCCTCGATGAGATGCTCGCCGGCCCTCTTCAGGGGACTCTCCGGCTGCACCTCGGCCTCCAGGGCCTTGCTGGCCATGAGGGCGTCAACCAGCCGGATAAGCTGTATCTCCAGCTTCTGCTCGTAGGTGAGCTGTCCGGACTGGTAGGCCGCCAGCAGGTCGGCCATCTGCTGTCTGGTGGACTGGATGCCTTCTTCAATCCCGGCGAACATCTCGTCCAGCACCGGTCCGAACTCGCGTTCGAACTCCTGCTCCATCCGGCGCCGGAGCCCGGGCCAGTCGGCCTCCGCCAGTTCAGAGATGTTGGCCTTGTGCTCGGCAATGACTTCGGCCACCAGGGCTTCCAGTTGCTCATCCAGCCCCTCCATGGCCTGGGCCACTCCTTGTTTGGCCTCGGCCACCAGGCGGGATCTGGCCGCAGGAATGCCGTTCTGTATCAGCCAGTCGGTTGCCTTGTCCACATAGACCTCTGAGTTCTCCCGGAACCGCTCCACCAACTGCTGCCGCAGCTGGGGCAGTTGCTCGGGCAGCCGCTCCAGTTCCGGCCTGACGTACTGCTCCACGATGCTGGGCGCCTGCTCCTTGAGTTCAGTAGCCGCCCATTCGGGCAGTTGGCCCGAGGTCAGGCCCGGGGCGCCGTAGCGTGCCAGCATGGTGTCAACTCGCTTCACGCCAAGCTCAACGATCGCCTCGGCCTGCAACTGCTCGGCCAGCACCGACCGGAGCACGCCCAGGTACGTAGCCACCACCACCAGCACCACGATGAACATCACCGCCGTGATCTTCCAGCTTCTGGAGGCGGCGCGCGCCATTGACTGCGCCTCGACGCGCAACGCGGCCAGCTCGTCTCCAATATCCTGCGAGACACCGCCCCCGGGTGCCTGGGATTCGGGAGTCATTTCCTGATCGCTCATCTTCCGCTCTCCTGCTCAGGAGTTGCCTGTCGTTTCCTGGTCAGCGCCCAAGACGGGCAGACACCGATCGCTGTCCGCACGCAGGTAGTCATTCGATGACCCCCGCTGCCCTGAGGGCCCTCTCGACCTCGCCGCGGTGTTCCTCCGGAATTGCGGAAAGGTCCAGACCCGTCTCAGGCGCGACGCCCCTGGCGGCTGCCTGCCGGGCACTCCGGATGGCCTCTCGGACCCTGTCCCGATACTGCTCAGGGACCTTCGACAGATCCACACCCGTCTCGGGTGGGGCGGCCTGGGCCGCTGGCTGCCGGGCCATCCGAATGGCCTCCCTGACCCTGTCCCGATACTGCTCAGGGACGTTGGAGAGGTCCAACTGGACCTCGGGCGCGCCGGCCCGGGCCGCTGCCTGCCGGGCCGCCCGGATGGCTTCTCTGACCCGGTCCCGGTGCTGTTCAGGGACGTGCGAAAGGTCCACCCCGGTCTCGGGCGGCACGGCTTGGGCGGCTGCTTGCCGGGCATTCCGGATGGCTTCTCTGACCCTGTCCTGGTACTGCAAGGGGATGTTCGACAGGTCCACCCCCGTCTCTGGCGCTATAGCCTGCGCCGCTGCTCGTTGAGCGCTCCGAATGGCTTCCCTGACCCTGTCCCGGTACTGTTCGGGGACCTTCGACAGGTCCACCCCCATCCGAGGCGGGGCGGGCTGGGGCGCTTGCGCGGCGGGGGTGATGTCGGTGGCGGGCGTGAACTCGTAGTCAGGCAGCTTGTACTTCAGCAGAGCCACCAGGACCCGCACCGTGTGGTCCAGCAGCGCCTGATCGTCCATTGCAGGCAAGTCGGGCAACTGCGCCACCATGTCGCGGATCTCGTAAAGGTCCTCCTCGTTGCCCGCCCACCGGCGGTCTATGACGTTCATCAACGCCTGCTGGTTGGCGTCAATCATGTTGACCAGGAACTTCTCGACGTCTTCCTCGCTGACGTCGGCCTCGGCGGCCAGCGATGCCTGCCTGTCGCGGATGATCTGGGCCATGCGAGCCTCGACCATCTCCTGAAGCTCGACCTCGAGCTGGGCGGCAGTGCGCTGCAACTGGCCCCGCAACGCGTCCGCCAGCCGCGGCCGCACCCGGCTGAACTCCTCCAGAAGTATGGGCCGCAAGTCCTCGTATGCGGCCTCCAACTGGGTGCTGAGCATCTCACGGAGGCCCATCTCTGAGAGCACCTGCTGGATCTCCTCCATGTAGAGCGGTCCGGCCTCCCGGATTATCTGCCGCACGCCCTGGCGGACGTTCAGCAGCTCGACGCGCTCCTTGACCTCCTGCTCGATGCGCCCGGAACGGGCAATCTGGTCGGCCAGGTTCATGAAGCTGTAGACGTAGATCACCACAATGATGATTCCGGCCACCAGGCCCACGAATCTGATGACCATGCCCGTACGCAAAGAAGCGCGGACCATCTGGAGCGATTCCCGCGCCTCTGCGACTTCGCTTCGCACTTCCTGGTCGCTCACGCTCATTGCAAACACCCCTCCAAGGAAGGCTCAGTTACATCCCTCTCACTCGATCTGTCGCGACACGCCCCCCTTCGTCAACGGAGCCGATCACCTCCTCCCACATGCTGCGCGGTACATGAGCTTGTTGGACTGTGTTCGTTCGGACGATGCACGCGAGGTCTGCCGCCGGCGAATCCTCGCTCGGCATCGTCGGGCGGATAATAGTGCATAGTCGGGCGCATGTCAACCGCTTTTCGCCAGTCTGGGCAGCCCTGTGAGCCGTTCAGCGGCCGCTCTACAACATCGAGACCGGGTCTACATCTGCCACCACCTTCACACCGGACGGCGCTCGCAGCAGCTCGGCGGCATCCTCAAGAAGCTCCTGCGCAGACTGCGCGTCCTGGCTCTTGACCAGCAGGTGCCTGCGGTGTCTGCCCCGCACCTGGGAGACGGGCGCCGGCGCCGGGCCCAGCACCTGGACGCCGGGCACCTGCGCGGCGAGTCGGCGTAGTGCGCTGCCCAGCTCCACGCTGTAGCTCTCGACGCGCTCCAGCTTCCGCCCGCGGCATATGATGCGCGCCAGGCGCCCGAACGGGGGGTAGCCCAGCTCCCGGCGGTGGGGCAGCTCCTCGGCGGCGAACTGCTCGTAATCATGGTGCGCCGCGGCCCGGATGCTGGGCTCCTGCGGCATGAAGGTCTGCACGATGACCCGCCCGCCGGCCGGACCCCGGCCGGTGCGCCCGGCCACCTGGGCCAGAAGCTGGAAGGTGCGCTCCCGCGAGCGGAAGTCCGGCAGGTGCAGAGCAACGTCCGCGTTCACCACCCCCACCGTGGTCACGTTGGGGAAGTCCAGCCCCTTGGCCACCATCTGCGTGCCGATCAGTATGGCGGCCTCGCCGGCCTGGAAGGCGTCCAGTTTCCGGCGGTGCGCTTGCCGGGCCCGGGTGCTGTCGCTGTCCATGCGGGTGGACTCCCACTCGGCGAACTGCTCACGGACGGCCTCCTCGATGCGCTCGGTGCCTGTGCCGCTGAACCGAAGTCCCTCCAGCCCGCACTCGGGGCACTGCTCGGGCGGCCGGGCCTGGTGGCCGCAGTAGTGGCACTCCACTGCCCGGATGCGCCGGTGGTAGTTCAGGGTGATGTCGCACCGGGGGCACTTGACCACGAACCCGCAGCGGGGGCAGTGGATGAACGGCGCATAGCCCCGGCGGTTCATGAACAGGATGACCTGCTGCCCCGCCTCCAGGCTCCGCCGCATGCAAGTCTCCAGCCGGTGGCTGATGATCCTCATGCGGCCCCTGCCGGCCCACTCGCCCCGCATGTCCACCACCTCGACCGGGGGCAAGGGGTGCCCCCCGATGCGCCGGTTCAGGCGGACCTCGGTGTACCTGCCCACCCGGCAGTTGTGGTAGCTCTCCAGCGACGGCGTGGCCGAGCCGAGCAACACGAGTGCATCGTCCAGCCTGGCGCGCTGGATGCCCACGTCGCGGGCGTGATACCGGGGGGCGGAATCCTGTTTGAAGCTGTTCTCGTGCTCCTCGTCAATCACCAGCAGGCCGAGTTGCGGCACCGGCGCGAAGATGGCAGAGCGCGCCCCGATGACCACGTCGGCCTCCCCCCGCCGTATGGCCTGCCACTGGTTCCGCCGGTCGGCCTCGGTCAGGCGGCTGTGCAACACCGCCAGCCGCTCGAAGCGGCTGCTGAACCGGCGCACCGTCTGGGGGGTCAGGCTGATCTCCGGCACCAGCACGATGGCCTGGCGCCCCTGCTCGACCACCTGGCGGATGCAGTGCATGTAGACTTCCGTCTTGCCGCTGGAGGTGATGCCGTGCAGCAGCACCACGCCGAAGCGGCGCTCTTCCAGCCGCGCGGTGATGGTGCGGTGGGCCGCCTGCTGCTCCTCAGTCAGTTCGAACGGCGGCCGCGGCTCCGCGCGCACCTGGTCCAGCGGGTCTTCGCGCTCGACGTTGCGCTCCTCGATGCGCAGCATGTCCCGCCGTTGAAGCGCCTTTGCGGAGGAACGGCTGGTGGAGGTGCTCTTAAGTATCTCCGCCAGCGGAGCGTCGCCGCCGCGGCCGGCCAGGGCGCGCAGTATCTTGCTTTGCGCCGGGCTGCGGTCGAAGATCCGCTCGGCCAGCTCCTCGGCCTCCTCGGGCGGCACCTCCAGGCAGGCGAACTGGAGCCTGCGCCGCTTGCGTCCGTCGCGCACGGCCGCCGGCAGCGTCGCGTGCAGCGCCTCTCCCACCGAGCAGCGATAGTAGCGGCTCATCCATCGGGCAAGTTCCAGCATCAGCGGGGTGATCAGCGGCTGGATGTCCAGCGACTGGCGCAGGGGTCGCAGCCGGTCGGCGGGGACGGGGGAGTCCTCCTTCAGCTCCACGCAGTAGCCCAGGACGCTCCTGCGGCTGCCGAACGGGACGCGGACGCGCCCGCCCACCGGCACCTTGCCGCGCATCGGCGGAGGGATCAGGTAGTCGAAGGTCTTCTCCAGGGGCAGGTTGAGCGCGACGACGGCTATGCGTGCCTCGGGCGGCTCGGTCGGTCGCGCCGGGTCGTGCACGGGCGGGGCCTCGTGGAAGGGGGCATATTCAGGAGGTGTATTCTGGACGTGCGGCCGCTCCCTGTCAACCGGGCTGGCCTTCCGCAAGGGGCCGGAGGGGTGCCGAGAGCGCCGTTCGGCGGCGCCCGGAGGGACAGGAAATGGGCTTGAGGAGTTGACAAAGGGTGCCGCTACGTATAACGTTAGAGGGCGTAGATAGACAGAATCAGAGATGCGCGCCGGCCTGGGAACTCGGGTGGGCAGGCGCGGATCGTATGCGCGTGAAGAGGGAGAACCCAAATGGCCGCCGTGAGACGGAGTTCTCAGTCCGGAGTCGTCGTCGCGTTGGTGGTATTCGTCATACTGGCCTTCGCCGGCGTGGGCTGCGGCATCTGGTTCTACCAGCAGCTCCAGATCGCCAAGCAGGCCATCGCCCAGAGCCAGTCTGCCCTGGATGAGACCGTCCATGCCGTCTTCCGCGACAGCAACTGGGAACTGCCCGCCCAGTCGCCCGACCAGCTCGGCGTCCGCTACACGCAGGAGACCTTCCAGGAGGTAGCCGCGCAGCTGAGGGTGGCGGCCGCGTTCCGGAACCAGATCGCGCCTACCCTCGGGTGGAGCAACCTGCAGAACATCCGGGACGAGATGCAGAGCAGTCCCCTGCAGCAGGAGCTGGAGGCGGAAGGACAACCCGGTTTCGAACAGCTCAGCGGGTTGTTCGATGCCTACGAGCGCCGCTATGAATCACTGACCACGGAGGCGGCGAACCTGCGATCGCAGAACCAGGACCTGTCCGACCGCCTGGCCCTGGCCAAGCAAGACCTGGTGGAGACCGAGAAGAACCTGGGTGGCCGCGTGAACGAGGAAATCCAGGACTTCCGCGACCAGATGGCCGAGCTGCGGGCGGACTACGAGGACCTGCTGGCCAGCTTCAACCAGCAGCAGGAGACCGCCCAGGAGTGGCAGCAGAAGTTCCAGGACGAGGTCAACGAGCGCAAGGGCCAGGTCGCCCAGTTGCAGGATCAGGTCCAGCAGTGGGAGGACCGCTACTGGGAGGAAGTCCAGGGCCCCGGCGAGGCCGAGAAACTGCCCTCCCGCGGCGAGGTGATCTCCGTGGACTCCGAGCACGACTTCGTCTTCATCGAGGGCGGCACCAGGCACGGCTTCCACGAGAACGACGTGTACGTGGTCTTCTCCCGCACCCCTGACGGGCAGAACGTGCGCAAGGGGGAGGTGGTCGTCGGGGACGTTTACGAGAACGTTTCCCGCGCCATCATCCGCGACACCGTCCAGGGGGAGTATATCCTGCAGGGGGACGAGTTCACCTCCATGGAGCTGTGGGACAGGTTCGAAGGCACCTGAGTCGTTGGCCGCTGCGCCCCACTAATCCGACGCCGCCCTTCGGAGGCGGTCCTCGCGCTTCACCGCGACCCGGTGGTGTAATTGGTAACACAGCAGGTTTTGGTCCTGCCGTTCCTGGTTCGAATCCAGGCCGGGTAGCCATTTCGACGCGTTTGCGGTACCCTGCGCGAGGCGCAGGCCCCCGCTCACTTGCTCAAGGCCTCCCTCTCCGGTCAAGCCGGCGCGTCGCCCCAGTCGGGCACGTCCAGCGGCTCCCCGCCGGCCATGGCGGACTTGTGCGCCATCACGCCGGGCGCCATGTAACGGACAGCTTCCCAGACGCTGATCGCCGGCTGGCGCCCCTCGGCCACGGCGTGGCAGAACTCGTTGACCAGGTAGGGGTGACTGCCGCCGTGCCCGCCGTAAGCCGCCGACTCGCCCGAGACCAGCCCGTAGGCATCCGCCACCTCCTCCGGCAGCGGGTCCCGCATCTGCTCCACCGTCAGCTTCTCCCACCCGTCCTTCGTCACCCAGTGGTCCTCCCGGAACGAACCCTCGGTGCCGAAGACGCGGAACATCTCCTCGCCCGTGTGGCCTATCCTGCGGCACTCGGCTATGCGGGCGGTGGCGCCGTTGCTCATCTCGAAGAAGGCCACCTCATTGCGGAAGCTGTGTTCGAAGTACGGATCGCCCGTCTCGTCTCTCTGGCCGTGGGCGACCGCCCGCGTCATGTGGGCGCCCATGACGGCGACCGGCCCGCTCACCGAGTGGGTGGGGTAGTGCATTGGGCCTCCCCACGTGTCCTGGTAGCGTTCGGCGGCCGTCTGCTGCCACTGCTGCCCTGCTGTGCCTGCGGCGCGGTGGCGCTGGACGTCCCGCAGGTTGCAGCCCGGGTCGTCCACGTCGTGGAAGTACTGCGCGTCCGCATGGACGAACTCGCCGAACTCGCCCGCCTGCGCCCGGCGGCGGCAGTACATGGTCTGCGGGCGGTAGTAGGTCGTCTCCCCCAGCATATAGAGCATCCCCGTGCGCGCGCAGGTCTGCACGAGCCGGTCGCACCAGTGCAGGATCTCGTCCCCGTCGGGCAGGCTGATGATGGGCACGGCGCTGTAGACGTGCTTGCCGGCCTCCATGGCGAGGGCGGCCTGGGGGGCGTGCAGCCAGGGCTGGGTGATGACGGCCACCGCCTCCAGGTCCGACTCCAGTATCTCCTCGAATGAGCAGTAGGCATCGGTGGCGTCGAACTTGTCCTGCCACGATTCGCGCGAGGCGAACTTCTCAATCCGGTCCGGTTCCAGGTCGCACAGGCCGATGCGGTCCACCAGCGGATGGTTCTTGAACAGCTCGGCGAAGGCCGACCCGAAATCCCCCAGTCCCACCAGTCCCAGGCTGATGCCCATCTGCTTGCTCCTTCCGAAGCTCCGTCTGCGCCTGGTGGCGAAGCTACGCCGCGGGCCCCGCCCCGTCAAGCGCGACCATCGTCCGCGCCATTGTGTTTGACAGCGGGAGGCCGTCGGGCTACCGTCGCGCCCCTGTGGACGGTGTTCCCTGTGGACTGTGCAGCGACGGAGGATGGGCAATGCACATTGGACTGCTGACGGCGCGTTTCGGACAGGAGAGGGGTCTCGAGCAGATAGTGACGTGGGCCGCTGAGGCCGGGTTCGGGGCGCTGGAGGTGACCGCCGGTCCCGGCGCGCACCTGGCGCCCGAGGACGTGCTGGAGGACGACGGCGCCGCTGTGAAGACGCTGCTGGAACAGAACGAGATGCGCATCTCCAGCCTGGCCTGCTATGCCGGTTTCAACCGGGGCATGGAGCCGGAGCAGTACCAGGAGGTCATGGGCCGGGTCCTGCGGACCGCCTGCACGCTGGGGGTGGACACCGTCTGCACGCTGGCGGGCTTTCCGGCGGAGGGGATGAGCAAAGAGGAGACCATACGGCAGGTCGCGCCAGACGTGTTCGGTCCGCTGGCGGAGGAGGCGCGCCAGGGCGGTGTTCGCATCGCCTTCGAGAACTGGTTTGCCACGAACCTGCAGAACCTGGAGCACTTCCGCGCCGTCATGGAGGCGCTGCCCCAGCCGAATGTGGGCTTCAACTTCGACCCCTCCCACCTCCAGTGGCAGGGCATAGACGTGGTGGGGGCGGTGGAGGAGTTCGCCGACCGCATCTTCCACACCCACGCCAAGGACGTGACCATCAACCGGGCCCGGCTGGCGCGCGTGGGCGTGCTGGCCGGCGGCTGGTGGGAGTACTCCATCCCCGGCTACGGCGAGGTCCCGTGGGGCCCGTACCTGCGCACGTTGCGCCGGTGCGGATATGACGACGTGCTGTCCATCGAGCACGAGGACGGGGCGTTCGGTGCCGAAGAGGGTTTCCGTAAAGGCCTGCGCTTCCTGTCTTCGCTGATCTGAACTGGGGGAGGGAACCCGTGGGTGACAAGCTGAGGATGGGCTACGTGGGCTGCGGGTTCATGGCCCAGAAGGTCCACGTCCCGAACATCCAGGCCATCGAGGACTGCGAGCTGGTTGCGCTTGCCGAGGTGCGGCCCGAGCTGCGCCGCAGGTGCGGGGAGTTCTTCGGCGTCGAGCGGCTCTACCCCTCCCACGTCGAGCTCGCGGAGGACCCGGAGGTGGAGGCTGTCGCCCTCTCGGCCCACTTCTCCCAGCAGGGCGAGCTGGCCATGGACCTGCTGAGTGCCGGCAAAGACGTGTTCATGGAGAAGCCCATGGCCACCAGCGTCGCGCAGGCGGAGCGGATCCTGGAGGCGGAGCGCCGCAGCAGCGGGCGCTTGATGGTCGCTTACATGAAACGCTATGACGCGGGCAACGTGCTGGTGAAGCGGTGCGTGGAGCAGTTCACCGATTCCGGGGAGCTTGGCTGCATCAAGTACGCGCGCAACCACGGTTTCTGCGGCGACTGGATCGCGGGGCTGGACACGCCGATGATCCAGAGTGACGAGCCGCGCCCCGAGGCGGAGACCATCCTGCCCGACTGGCTCCCGCCGAAGTTCGGCCCTCGCTACGTCGGCTACCTGCAGCAGTACACCCACAACGTGAACCTGCTGCGCTGGTTCCTCGGCGACGACGGCGGCGGCCGCGTGCGCGCGGTGGACCTGGACGAGGACGGCATGACGGGCGTCGTGGTGCTGGAGCTGGCCGGCCGGCGGGCGGTCATCGAGTCCGGCTCCATCCCGTATCACGGCTGGGAGGAGCACACGCAGATCTACTTCGAGAAGGGCTGGATCCGCACCTGCGCCCCGCCGATCCTGCTGAAGAACATGCCGGCTGAGGTGGAGGTCTACCGCGCCGACCGGCCGGAGAAGTCCCGCTGCGAGCTGTTCCCCGAGAACGGCCGCACGTGGTCCTACCGAGAGGAGATGCGCCACTTCGTGCACTGCGTCCGCAGCGGCGAGCTGTTCCGCACGCCGGCCTCCGACGCGGCCCACGACGTGCGATTGCTGGAGGAGATCTACCGCCGCTACGTCGAGCAATAGACCTGAGCCGAACGGAGGGGCCTCGATGAGCCTGTACGACGAGCAGCACTCGGCGCTGCCGGACGACCGTCGCATCTTCCACCGTCCCGACTGCGAATACGACACCGTGCGGGAGGCGCGCGAAGCCGCCGTCCGGGACGGCGTGCTCACCGTTGAGCTGCGGCTGGGTTCCGGGCAGAAGGCGCGGCTCTCCTGCGAGACCATCGCCGACGGCATCTTCCGGCTTCGCTTCTGGCGGGGGCGGGTCAGGTTCCGCGACGACAGCCCCATGCTGGACGTGGCGCAGGTGCCTCACCAGGGCGGCCGCCTGCGCGGGAGCAAGGGCGCCTTCACTTTCAGCGGCGGCGGTCACCGGCTCCGCATCGGCCGCTCGCCCTTCTCGCTGGAGCTTCGGGACGGCGACGGGCGGGCGCTTTGGGGCCTGGAGGACGACGACATGGTGGTCGAGCCGCTCGGCCTGCGCCGGTTCGAGGGCGAGGAGCAGCCCCACCTGAGCTGGCGCATCCACAACGGCGAGCGCCTGTTCGGCATGGGTGAGAAGTGGAACACCGTCGAGAAGACGGGTACCCGCGCCACCATCTGGAGCGCCGACACCTGCGGCACCAACACCTGCGACCTCAGCTACAAGGCCGTCCCCGTCCTGTTCAGCACGCGCGGATGGGGCATGATGCTGCACTCGTCCTATCGCAGCTTCTGGGAGATCGGCAGCGTCTCCTACACCGCCGGCTCGCTCCTGACCGAGGACGCGGCGGTTGAGCTGTTCCTGTTCGCTGCGCCCACGCTGAAGGGGCTGCTCGGGCTGTACACCGGCCTGACGGGCCGCCCGAAGACGCCTCCGAAGTGGGCGCTGGGCGTGTGGCTGAGCCGCTGCCAGTATCGCAGCCGCCGCGAGACCGAGGCCGCCGTGCGTGGAATGAGGAACCGCGACATCCCCTGCGACGTCGTCCACATTGA
>CAYFVS010000403.1:0-6665 GCA_964346565.1 uncultured candidatus Brocadiaceae bacterium
GTATCGCGTGCAACCTTCTGTTTCAACCCTTGGCGGGCCGGACGCTCAGCATCCTACGCCCACGGGCTCATCCGAACTGCTGACGCACTTGACAATCTGCCCGACACGTGTATGCTATGTGTCATGGCCAACGGTCCGCACAGGGGCGAGACACCGCGCCTCGCGACGGGGCTGGCGGCGGTCGTGAGGGCGATGGCAGCGTGTTTAGCGGAAGCTATATTTCAGAGGGAGAGAGCGGACGGGTTAAAGGCTCTGACGAAACAAACTCTCCTGGATGACATATATGAGCACCTGAAAGGGGGGCAGAACCGGCGAGCAGGTGACCAGGAGAACAGGTGAGAAAGCCAACGGCATCCCATGCGCCACGGCCCGTCCGTGGGCGGCGCACGTCGCGCTCGCCCGCGGTCCACTGATCCACTGCTCCCGCGATCATCCTGCCTCCGTGCCTCCACGGCCGGGGCTTGCGCGCCGGCCGTCTGGCGTGGCGGCCGCGCCACATCCTCCAACGCCGGCGTCGCGTTGCATCTGCGCCGCCATGCCGCCATACTGCGGGCGGTTTCCACTGCCCACGGCGCGGAGGCGACGGCATGGCGAGCGAGCAGCAGCGGGACGAGATCCTCGCGCTCTGCGACGGACTGCGCGTGACGGACGTGAACGACGGGCTGGACGCGGTCGGTCTGGCGGACCTCTGCCTGATGGACAGGTCCATCCGGCCCCTGTGGAAGGACCTGGAGGGGTTCGCGCATCGTATCTACGGCTACGCGCACACGGTGCGGTTCGTGCCCACGAGACGCCCCCGGCCGGAGTTCGCCGACCGGGCGGAGTTCTACCGCTGGATGGGCGAGTGGTACGGCGAGCTGGCCGGCGGGCCCATCGCGTCGGAGATCCGACCGGGCGACGTCATCGTCATTGACGGCCGAGGGGTGGGCGAGTGCGGTTTCGTCGGCTCGAACAACTCGCTGAGCTGGATTGAGGCCGGGGCGCGCGGCGTGGTGACCAACGGCGGCGCGCGGGACACGGATGAGATATGCGTCCAGCGCGTGCCGGTTTACTGCCGGGGCGTCTCGCGCGGCATCCGGCCGGGGCGGCTGGAGCTGGAGAGCACGGGCCGGCCGGTGACCGTGGGCGGGGTGTGCGTGCGGCCGGGTGACCTGGTGGTGGCGGACGGGGACGGCGTGGTGGTCGTGCCCGCCGAGAAGGTCCGCCAGGTGGCCACCGTTGCCCTGGAGACCCAGGAGCGGGACAAGGAGACGCGGCGGAGGCTCTACGACAGGCTGGGGCGGCCCCACGACGAGACGGTGACGGCGCGCGAGCAACTGGCGCTGCCGGACGAGGGAGAACCGCACTGACGCCGTTTCACCGGCCCGGCGGGTACGCTATAATGCGCTCTGACTGAGGCTGCTCCGGCGGGAGAGGCGCAGATGACCACGGCAGTGGTGCGATACGGCGCGATGGGGATGCAGGAGGAGTGCGCCCTGCCGAAGGACGCCAGGCTGCGCCCGGGGACGGACGTGGTGGTGCGCACGCCGCGCGGGGTCGAGTGGGGCACGGTGGTGAAGATCATGCGCGAGGGTTCGGGCGACGGGGAGTCGTCCGGGGATCTGCTGCGCCCGGCCACGGCGGAGGATTACGAGAAGCAGCGCGAGATCGAGGACAGGCGCGAGCCGCAGGAATACACCCGCTGCAAGGAACTGATCCGCAAGCACAAGCTGCCGATGAAGCTGCGGGCGGTGGAGCACCTGTTCGGCGGGCACAAGATCATCTTCTACTTCCTGTCCGACGGGCGGGTTGACTTCCGCGGCTTGGTGCGGGACCTGGCGAGTGAGTATCGGACGCGGATCGAGATGCGACACATCGGCGTTCGTGACGAGGCGCGGATGATGGGCCTGGTGGGGCCGTGCGGGCGGGAGTTGTGCTGCCAGCGGTTCTTGCTGCGGCTGAAGCCGGTGCCGATGAAGCTGGCGAAGAATCAGAAGTCCACCCTGGACCCGGCGAAGATAAGCGGCCGCTGCGGGCGGTTGAAGTGCTGCCTGCGGTTCGAGGAGCAGCAGTATCGGGACATGAAGGCGAACCTGCCGCGCCGGGGGGCGCCGGTGAACACGCCCCACGGGCGTGGCGCGGTGGTGGACTACGAGATACTTAGCCAGACGGTGACAGTGGAGCTTGAGGGCGGGGTCCAGCAGAAGGTGCCGCTGGCGGACCTGGAGGTGGAGGAGTGAACGGAAGGCTTGACACACGTTGGGGTTGGCCCTACACTCGTGCGGAGCGCCGAATGCGATGAATCAGAGAGGATCAGCCATGCGGCCACGGACGCTGGGTAAGATCGTGATCGCCGTTCTGCTGGTGATGTCTCTTCTGGCTGCCCTGATCTACGCCATGCAGACCCCGGACGGGGTGCATGACTCCGCCCGGGCGATCGCCTACGCCATCACGGCCCTGACGTTCGCCACCGTGTACCGCTACGTCGAGGATTGAGCGCGCCGCACGGTTCAGTCCTTCTCGCCTTCCTCGGAGTCGGGCGGTTCCTCCTCGTCGGGTTCCGACTCATCCCTGTGCCTGGCGTTCGTGAACAGGGGCTCGACGGTGATGATGTTGCCGCGACCGGTCCGGGTGCGGCCTCCGGTGCGAGGCGGCGTGGTGCGCTTGGGTGGTGGCGACGGAGACGTTGACGTTCCGTAGAGTATCTCCTCCTGGACGGACTCCAGCGCGGCCAGGACCGTGCTCTCCACCGTGCTGAAGGAGTCTGTGACCTCTTGTCGCACCGTCTGGCGCAGCTCGACTTCCATTGCGTCCACTTCGCTGCGCAACTGCTGGAGCCGCCCGGTCAGGGATTCCAGGCGCTGGGAGAGCCGGCGCCGGTCGGAGGCGGCCTGCCCCGCTTCTTTGCGGAGAGCTTCGGCTTCCTGCTGCAGGGCGCTGGTCTGCTCGGCCAGCTCGTCCAGGGCCTCACGCAGCGCCGCGCAGTGGGCGTCGAGCTGCTCCTGGGCGTTATGCTCGATCTCTTCGAGCCGCTTGGCCACGCTGTCGCGCACTCCGTTGATGAGCGCCTCGGTGCCTTTCAGCCCGCCGCCCAGGCTGCGGATGCGCTCGTAGAAACGCTTGACGGGGACCATGAAGAACAGGCAGTAGAGGGCGATGATGAGCGAGAGGCAACTGAAGATGGTCAGGATGCCTGCCTGCAGGGGGGACATGCCTGGCCCTCCTCGCCTGGGTCAGTCTCCTTGCCCGCGCCCGGTGAAGGCGCGATGCACGCGCCGCAGCCGGAAGAAGAACACGATCGCCATCACCAGCAGCACCACGCCCAGCGCCACCTGGCCCCACCACTCGCCGCGGAAGAACACCCCCAGGACGAACAGCGCGCCCACCGCCAGCACGATCAGGGCGTCCTCGACGTAGATCTGCGTGCGGCGGCCGTCCCGTCCGGAACCGGAAGGCGGTTGCATGGCGGGACCTCCCCGGGGACACTCGTGCATGCGGCGCCGGCGCCTCGGTTACATTGTAGCCCAGCACCGCGCCCTGTCAACGCTGACCCGACAACACAGGGAAAACCGACCGGAATGGAGACGACGGGTTGAGTGCCGAGGGCGAGCAGACGGAGGCGGACCTCAGGCGGTTCTACGCCGAGGGGGTGTGCCGGGCCGGGAAGTGCGTCACGCTTGGCCCCGACCCCAGCCGCCACCTGGCGGTGGTGCTGCGCATCGGCGAGGGGGAGCTGGTGCGTGTCTTCACGGGCGAGGGTGAGGAGTACGTCGCCTGTGTTGAAGACGCCGAGCCGGGGGCCGTCCGCGTGCGCATCCTCCGTCCGTGCCGCGCGCAGGAGGCACCGCCGGCGCGGCTCGTGCTGGGCGTCGCTCCCCCACCCGGGCAGCGCGCGGACATGCTGGTGGAGAAGGCGACCGAGCTGGGCGTCAGCGCACTGCGCCCGCTGCTCTGCGATCGCGTGCAGGGGCATCGGGCGCGGGGGGCCGCCCGACGGAGGGAGCGTTGGCTGCGCAAGGCGCGGGAGGCCGCCCGGCAGTGCGGACGCACCGACGTGCCGCGGGTGTTCGGCCTTCTGCCCTTCGACCGGTTCCTGCGGGACGAGTCTGAGGGTCTGCGCCTGGTGGCCTGCACGGACGCCGCCGCCCCGGTCTGGGACGTGCTGAGCCGACAGCCCGAGCGGCCGGCGGCCGTCACGATGGCCGTGGGCCCGGCCGGAGGCTTCACCCGCCGGGAGAGGGAGGCGGCTGCTGAGGCGGGCTTCGTCCCCGTGTCCCTGGGACGGAACGTGCTGCGGGTGGAGACGGCGGCAGTCTGCCTGCTGGCGGCGGTGACTTTGTATCTAGACGGGGCGGAAGCAGCGGTCGGTTGACGCCGCCCGGGGCGGCCCGTACAAAGCCACCTGCTTCGTGCAGTCCGAACGGGAGGCGAGATGGAAATCTGTTTCTACGGAGCGGTGGAGAACACCACCGGCTCTATGCACCTGCTCGACGTGAACGGCAGGCGCGTGCTGCTGGAGTGCGGCCTGTTCCAGGGCCACCGCAAGGAGGCGTTCGAGCGTAACCGGAACATCCCCGTTGATGCGGGGTCGGTCGACGTCTGCGTCCTGTCCCACGCCCACATAGACCACAGTGGCAACCTGCCCAGCCTGGTCAAGAGCGGCTTCGGCGGACCCATCTACGCCACGCCCGCCACCGCGGACCTGTGCGAGATCATGCTGGCCGACTCCGCCTACCTGCAGGTCCAGGATGTCGAATACGTCAACCGCAAGCGCATCCGCCAGGGGAAAAACCCCTTCGAGCCGCTCTACACCCCGGAGGACGTGCCGCCGACGATGCGGGTCTTCCGGCGGCTGCCCTACCACATGAGCGCCGAAGTCGCCCCCGGCGTCACGCTGACCTTCCACGACGCGGGCCACATCCTGGGCTCCGCATTCGTCCAGCTCGACCTGGAGGAGGACGGCACGACGCGGCGCTTGATGTTCACCGGCGACATGGGCCGCCGCGACATGCCCATCCTGGAGGACCCCGAGCTGGTGCCCGACGTGCAGACGCTCATTACCGAGAGCACCTACGGCAACCGGCTGCATCCGCCCAGCGAGGACGTGGAGGCGAAGCTGGCGGAGCTATGCAACCGGATAGAGAAGGACGAGGCCCGGCTGGTCATCCCCGCCTTCAGCGTCGGACGCACCCAGCAGGTCGTCTACTTCCTGAACCAGCTCCGAGGCGAGGGGCTGATCGGCGACGTGCCGGTCTATGTGGACAGCCCGCTGTCCAACAAGGCCACCGAGGTACACCGCCGGCACCCCGAGTGCTACGACGAGGAGACGGCCGAGCTGCTGCGCACCGGCGGAGAGCCCTTCCGGTTCCCCACGCTGACCTACACCTCGAGCGTGGACGAATCCAAGAAGCTCAACGGCATGTCCGGGCCGGTCATCATCATCTCGGCCAGCGGCATGTGCGAAGGCGGGCGCATCCTGCACCACCTGGCGCACACCGTCGAGCGGCCGCAGAACGTTGTGCTCATCGTGGGATACCAGGCCGAGAACACCCTCGGCCGGCGCATTGTCGAAGGCGCGGACGAGGTGAAGATATTCGGCGACATGTTCGACATGCGCGCGCGCGTGGAGATCATCAACGCCCTGAGCGCGCACGCCGACCACGACGAGCTGCTCGGGTATTTCCACCGCATGGACTCGCAGGTGGAGCGGGCCTTCGTCGTCCACGGCGAGGGCGAGGCGGCCGATCAGCTCGCGGCCGACCTGCGTAAGACAGGCATGGGCCGGGTCGTGCGGCCGGAGGAAGGCCGGCCTTATCCCGTCTAGGCGGATCCGGACACAAGGAGCGGCACAACATGGCCGGAATGCGCGTGGGTTTTTTCGGGGATGCTATCGGCAAGCAGACGGACATGACGGTCCTGCTGCCGCAGGATGCAGAGGGGGCAGGCCCCTACCCCGTGCTCTATCTGCTGCACGGGCTCTCCGACGACGACAGCATCTGGACGCGCCGCACGTCCCTGGAGCGCTACGTCAGCGGCATGCCGCTCATCCTGGTAATGCCGGACGGCGGGCGCGGCTTCTACACGGACGCGCGGAACGGCTACGCCTATGAGAGCCACATCATGGAGGACGTGATCGGCTTCGTGGAGCGGTTCCTGCCGGCCGTCCCCGAGCGCAACGGGCGCGCCATAGGCGGCCTGTCCATGGGCGGCTACGGCGCGATGAAGCTCGCACTGAAACACCCGGACCGCTTCTGCAGCGCCGTGGTGCACTCGAGCGTCTTCGACATACAGCGGTTGCTGCAGGACTCGGAACACGCCGACGAGCTGGCGCTGATCTTCGGAGACGACGCCGCCGAAGGCGGCAACGACCCCTTCCGGCTGGCCCAGGAGGCCGACCCTGAGGCCCTGCCGGTCATCCACTTCGACTGCGGCACCGACGACAGGCTGATAGACCACAACCGCGCGTTCCACGCGCACCTGGAGGAACTGGGCGTCGAGCACGAATACGGGGAGTTCCCGGGCGGGCACGAATGGGCCTACTGGGACCGGCGCGTTCAGGAAGCCCTCCAGTTTCACGCCCGCGCGCTGGGCATCTGACCCGCCAGCCGGCAGATCACCCGGCCAGGGCGGCTTGCTGCCCCGGCCACACGCCGGCGTCGTCCTCGTCGTCCGGCCACGCGCAGGGC
>CAYFVS010000404.1:0-1868 GCA_964346565.1 uncultured candidatus Brocadiaceae bacterium
CAGCGGCTCCTCGATGCGTTTGCCGTACCGAGTCCCGTCCGGGAGCACGAGGGGCTCGACGGCGCCCGGGCCCGGCTCCGGCGCAGGCCACTCCTTCTCCAGAAGATGGGGGAAGTAGCCCTCCGTGAAGGAGTGGTAGTCCACGTAGGCGCTGCCCGGCGCGTTGTGCTCCTCGCCGTAGATGTTCTCCCAGCAGTGGTTTAGCCCGAACAGGGCCGTCTCGTAGCCGTGGCGCTTCAGCGTGGCCAGCACATCCGGCTGGTCGTTGGGCAGGTGTTGCTGGATGGTCCGGAAGCCGTCCGTGTGGCAGTAGCGGCCAGTCATCATGGCGATGCGCGCCGGGACGCACTTGGGGAAGACACTGTAGTGCTGCCGGAAAGCGACGGCCCGCTCGGCGAACCGATCCAGGTTCGGCGTCTTGCAGTCGGGATTGCCCATGTAGCCGGGGCAGTCGCCGCGCATCTCGTCCGAGCTGAGGATGATGACGTTGTTCGGTCGGTCGGGCATGACGGACTGCTCTCCCACGCGCGGCCGGGGGCTCAGAATCCGACGCGGCGCCGCTCTCGCCACAGCGCCTCCATCCGCTCCTGCACGTCCCGGTGGTCCGGGTGGCCGATCAGGTTGTCCGTTTCGTCGGGGTCTTCCTCGAGGTCGTGCAGCATGTAGCCGCTGCCGTCCTCGAAGGCGGCGTACTTGTGCCGTTCCGTGCAAACCATGACGATTCGCCGGCCCGCGCTGTGCACCTCGCTCAGTGCGGCCTCCCGCACCGTGAGCGAAGGGTCTCGCATGACGGGCAACAGCGAGCGGCCCTCACAGCCCGGAGGCACTTCCGCGCCGGCCGCCTCCAGCACGGTCGGCATGATGTCCACTGTTTGGGCCAGCCCTTCGGAGACAGCGCCCCCCGGGATGCGGCCCGGCCACCGGACGATGAGCGGCACGCGCAGGGCGCTCTCGTAGAAGCGAGACTTGTACAGCAACCGGTGATCGCCCGCCATCTCGCCATGGTCCGACCAGAAC
Source organism: uncultured candidatus Brocadiaceae bacterium (assembly GCA_964346565.1). Classification (GTDB taxonomy): domain Bacteria; phylum Planctomycetota; class Brocadiia; order SM23-32; family SM23-32; genus JAWOCH01. The sequence continues at coordinate 1,018 of CAYFVS010000404.1, forward strand.
ACGATGAGCAACTCGTCCAGCCAGCCCCGCTCCGCGCATGCGTCCAGCAGCCGGCCGAACCATTGATCAACCAGGGCGATCTTGCCATAGTAGTTGACGCGCAGTCTCGCGACGTTCTCAGCGGTGAGCCGGTCCTGGCGTCCGTGGCGCTGCCACTCGGCGGCCTCCTCCGGCACGTGGCTTCCCGGCTCGGCCGGTTCCACGTCCACAGGCATCGGCGCCCGTGCCGGGTCGTACATGTTGGCGAACTCCTCTGGAGCGTCCCACGGCTCGTGCGGCCCGCCGAAGCCGACGAACAGGCAGAACGGGTCGTCGCCGTCGTACTGCTCGAGGAAGCGCGCGCCCTCCCCGCCGACGTAGCTGTCCATGAACTCCTCGGTCGGCAGGGGGCTCGGCCAGACGGGCACGCCGCCGGCGCTGCGCTCCTCCCTGCGCCTGCGGTAGTCGTCCCGGAACGCCTCCAGCAGCCCCAACTCACGCCAGTGCTCCGTCATGTAGGATTCCGTGCTGACGGTCGCCCAGGGCCCGGTGGTCTCGTGCACATAGTCGAAGCCACGAGCATGCATGTAGTCCTCCCGGTCGCGCAGGTCGAACCCGCCGTGCTGGTAGTAGTGCGACTTGCCCACGTGCGCGGTGTGATAGCCCTGCCCCTGCAACCGGCGGAACAGGGAGGCATAGTCGGCAGGCAGCTCTCCGCGGTTGTCCCACATGCCGTGGGTGTGCACGTAGCGCCCGCTGATGAACGATGCCCGGGCCGGGACGCAGAGCGGGCTGGTGGTGCAGGCCCGGCTGAACCGAACTCCCTCCCCGGCCAGCCGGTCCATGTTCGGGGTGCGAAGCTGCGGATGCCC
>CAYFVS010000405.1:0-7610 GCA_964346565.1 uncultured candidatus Brocadiaceae bacterium
GCCTGTGGGAATCTTGAGACCATCATGGAATACCTGATCGAGGACGTGCGCATCGACGCCAAGCATTCGTTCGAGGACACCATCGAGCCGGTCACCCAGGCATACGAGCGCTACGGCGACCGTATCGCCATACTCGGAGGGATAGACGTTGACTTCCTGTGCCGGGCGGACGAGGAGCAGATACGCCGCCGCGTGCGCGAGACCCTCCAGCAGTGCACGGACGGCGGAGGCTACTGCCTGGGCAGCGGCAACAGCGTGGCCAACTACGTGCCGCTGGACAACTACCTGGCCATGGTGGACGAAGGGCGCCGGTTCGTGACACACTGACCGCCGCTCAATACGCTGCGGAGGGCTCCCCCTCCAGCAGGTTTCTCAGTTGCCTCGATAGCTCGCCCGCCCCGTGTTCATTGAGGTGATCCACGTCGTGGAAGCAATCGTCCCTGCCGAAGAAGGCATCACTGAAGTCGAGCAGGCGACACTCCCCATGGCCGGCCAGGACCGTGCGAACTGCATGGTCTATGTTGGGCACTGCGGCCTTCGCCATCATTGCTTCATGGTATTGTGGGGTAACGGGATACCTGACGGCTACGACGCCGACGCCCTTCTGCCTGCAGAGCTCCAGGGCCATGTTGAAGTACTCGATCAGGCACTCGTCGGGCCGGCCGCTGCCAGGGAAATGCTCGCCTGTCTTTCGGCGCGCAGCCAGGGTCTTCTGGCCTACGCCGGACCAGTCTCCGCCCCCCGGTTGCCAGCCGTCCAGTAACCTCGATCTGCTTCCGTATGTGAGGTAGCGCACGACCGTCCTGAATTCGCCGGCGTAAGGCGCGAACCTGCCCTGTAAGTACCTCGCCAGGTACACCCCCGGCTGCCCCCTGCGCAGACCCACCTCCAGGGGGTCCACGTATCGTGCCCAGTAGTACCAGTTGTGTGGCATGTGGGACCGAAATCCTGCAAACGTGTGCAGATCGCAACTGAGCAGGACTGTCTCGACCTGCTTGCCGGACCGCTCCAGCACGTGGCGCAGCTTGTAGTAGGTCTGGATGTGGCTCTCGCCCGCCGAGGCGAAGTTGAACGCCGAACCCACAACACGCGGGTCCACGCCCATCTTGGCGTGCGAATCTCCCATGACGAGGTAGGCGATCTGCCTGTCTGCTGCCTCGAACTGCTCCTGCGTCCTGCTCAGCCTGCCCTGCGCCATCATGCTGAGGAACACGTGCCGTGCGCCGGCGTTGACCAGCAGCAGCAACAGCAGGTAAGTGAACACACGATACCAGCGGCTCCAACGCACCTTCGGTCTCGCTCAGAACTGGAAGTAGACGAAGGGCACGCTCTCGAAGCGGCCCAGGAACAGCAGACCCACAATAAGCAGGTAAGACGCAGCCCACCGCACGGGCGCCGCCTGGCGCGCCAGCCATTGCCGCACGCCGCCTCTGCTCTGGAGCACGTCCGCCACCATCAGAAGGGCGACAAGAACCACGCACAGGCGATACTCTGCAAGCTCATCCACGGAGACCAGGGGTAGGCCCAGTCCGCGCCACCGGAACATGCTGCTGAAGACCTCCCAGGCATGGCCCAAGCTGTCGGCCCGAAACAAAACCCACGCCACCAGCACGAGGTGGAACGTGACAACCACCTGAACCGCACGCGTTAACAGGGGGAAAGCATCGAGGCGGAGCCCCCCCGCGATTCGACGCCGCAGGCCAAGCGTGCCCCTCTCTGCCAGCAGGTAGAAGCCATGCAGCCCACCCCAGAGCAGAAACGTCCAGTTTGCTCCGTGCCACAGGCCGCTCAGCAGGAACACGACGGCGATGTTGAAGCACCAGCGCGACCACCTGACTCGATTGCCGCCCAGCGGGATGTAGAGGTAGTCCCTGAACCAACTGGACAACGAGATGTGCCAGCGGCTCCAGAATTCGCGCAAGGAACCGGCCAAGTAGGGCTGGCGGAAGTTCTCCATAAGTCGGAAGCCCAGAACCTGCGCAGCGCCAATGGCAATGGCCGAATAGCCCGCGAAGTCGCAGTAGATCTGGAACGCGCAGAAATACGTGGCCAGGATAAGCGGCCATCCCCTATGGTCGGCGGGAGCGCCATAGGCCTGGTCCACCAATACCGCGAGCCTGTCGGCAACCGCGACCTTCAACGCCAGACCCCACAGCATCAGTAGAACGCCGTCCCACGCCCGCTGGACATCCCAGTTGTGCTTCTGGAAGAACTGCGGCAGCAGCCGCGTCGACCTCTCGATGGGACCGGCCACCAGTTGCGGGAAGAACGCTACATACACGGCGAAGATGCCCAGGTGGCGCTCCGGCTTCCGCACGCCGCGGTATACGTCGATGGCGTAGCTGAGGGTCTGAAACGTGTAGAAAGATATGCCAACGGGCAGCAGCACCTTCAGCGCAGGGAAGTCGCCCACCAGGTTGAAGCGAGAGAGAAACAGCTCCGCAGAGCGACTGAGGAAGTTGAAGTACTTGAAGGTGAACAACAGACCCAGGTTGATGGCCAGGCTGACGACCAGCGCCGGTGTGCGAGCCCGGCGGGTCTCCACCGAACCCATCCAGAGGCCGGCGAGATAGTCAACCAGCGTCGAAGCGACTATCAGCCCCAGGTACCGGACTTCCCAGCAAGCGTAGAAGTAGTAGCTGGCAGCCAGCAGTAAAGCCCAGCGGACGCGATGGGGGAGCGCGAAGTAAAGCCCGACCACTACCATGAAGAAGACGACGAACGCGGGCGAGTTGAAAAGCATCCACCCTCCTGCGCACTACCAACTCCACCAGACGTGAGCGCCGATTATACGGCCGCCCTTCGGCGGCGGTCAACGCGAGCGTCGAGGGCGATCGGCACGAAGATGGGCCTGAGAGCCGCCACTGGGAGATCCGACACCGCCGGCGAGCACTCCTATCGCTGGTCAACAGGTGCGGCTGAGTTCGGCTGGTGAAGCAACGGGGCGCTCAGCCGTCCGCTTCCCGCTCGGGCGGGGGCGGGCCGGTCACGTGGGAATGCGTCCGCCTGGCCGAGCAGCGGCGCTCAGCCCTCCAGGATCGGCTCGGGCAGGGGCCGGCCGTAGACCTCCTCCGAGACCCGGCTGAAGGCGCGGTACATCTGGAGCTTCGCCCGCGGGCTGGCGCCGATGGCGGCATCGTCCCCGTAGTCGCTGAAGACGAACCCGCCCTCGGGCGTCATCCAGTGCTCGGCCAGGGCCCGGGCGTCCTGCTCGATGCGCTCCTCACTGCCGGTGGGCAGCGTCGCCTGTATGTCTGCCAGTGACTCGAAGGTGACCTTGCCGCGGTAGCGCTCGCCCATCTCCTGAATGCCGAGCGCGCGCGGCTGCTGGAGGTTCACCGCGTCCACCCCGGCGTCAATGAAGCCCTGGACTATCTCGTTGATCCTGCCGCAGGAGTGGACCCACACGTCTTGCCCGCCCGCGTGCATGGCGTCGAACAAACGCCGATAGCGGGGCAGGAAGAAGTCGTACCACAACTCGGCGGAGATGAACGCCGCCTCCTGCGTGCCCCAGTCGTCGGTCATGCTGAAGGAATGCAGCCGCCGGCCGAACCGCTCCTGGTAGTTGCGCACCAGGCAGAACTGAGCCTCCAGTATCCTGTCGGCCAGCGCAGCCGTGTTCTCGCGGTCGGCCAGCAGGCCCATCAGCACGTTCTCGAAGCCGGCCGCGGCATGCATTCGCTCGAACAGCACCATGAAGATGCCCACCTGGGTGTAGCGCTGCTCGCGCTCGGCCTGCTCGAACGCCCCCTCGAGACCCTCATAGCGCCACGGCTCGTCATAGTCGGGCACCGTCAGCCGCTCGTGCTCGGAGACGCCGGCCAGCGGATGGCCCTTCGGCTGGCCCATATTGTGCACGTCGGTCTGCTCCCATGCGCAACCCCACTCGTCCACGCCGGGCCGGTCGGTCTCGGCGGCGCGGCGCGGAATCCAGAAGGTGTCGTCCCGGTCGAAGCAAGCCATCCGCACCGGCAGCCGCTCCGGCCGCTCGAAGCGTAGCGCCGCCCTCACGATCTCCAACGAGCTCTGCGCCATGTCGTCACTCCCGCCGGAACGCAACCGTGCGCACCAACTCCAGGCTACTCACAGGGACGTGGACTGTCAACGGGTCGGGACCGTCTGCGGCTGGACGTCATCACCTCATGAACGGCGACGTGGCCGGCTCGACCCGGGGGATGCCGTGCTCCCGGTTCCACTGCTCGTCCAGCTCGCGCAGGTAACCGCGCACGTCGCCGTGGACCGTCATCTCCAGCTCGTCCATGAAGTGGTGACCGGGGGCGTTGAGCCATGCGACCTGCTGCGCCTCGTTGTGTCGGAGGTAGGCGTGAGACACCAGACCCACCGCCAGTAGAGCAGCGGCCAGTATGGGCAGGACGCTGCGGAGGAATGTCCGGCGGAACAAGGCCAGCGCCGGCTTCCCGCGACCAAGGTGTCGAGCCCGCCAGAGGATGAAAAGGAGCGGGAAGAGGAACAGCAGCGCACCCAGGATGAGATCGGGGTGGAAGGCGAAAGACTCATGCATCGTCCAGTCGTAAATGGCGCCGACCGCCAGAGCCACCGCGCAGGCGGCCAGAGCCGCCACTAATGCGCCCTTCGGCGCAAGCAGCGGGTTCATGTAACGCGGGCGCTCCACCTGTATCCCGGCGTCCAGGCAGCGCCTGCGGACCGCCCGGTAGCCCATGGCCGCGAGTCCGAGGAGGATCAGGGCGTAACCCACGCCGATCTCGGCGATCCGACGGATGAAGACGTAGTTGATTCCGTATCGCATTGCGCTGAGCGGGCTCAGCCGCGTGTACGCCCAGTAGAGGGCCAGCGGGAGCGCCAGGGCGAGGAGCACCACCCACCCGAGGCGCCTCCAACCGACGAAGAGGAGCTTCGGCGCCGCATCACTCCCTCTCCACTTCCAGATCTGCCACGAGTTCACCACCCCGGCCAACACGATAAGCAACACGAGCGCCCCTGCGAGCATCCCCAGCCCGAAGCGCTCCAGCGCCACGTGCTCGGCCCGCCGGTAGGCGGCGATCCACGGCAGCGCCGCCTCGGTGGTCCACGCGGGCAGCAACATCGCCGCCAGGACGCCAGCGTGTCTGCGCAGGAAACCGTTCTCTTTCCAGGGGCCTTCCGCCCGCTCCCAGACTGGACCGAACCTGGCAAGCAGCTCGGCGTGCTTACGGCGGCCCTCCTCGGCTTCCTGCATCATGCGCAGCCGCTCGTACACAGCCCCCGCCTGCCCGGAGGCCGCCGTCAGAGAGCGACCAGCCACCATCAGCCCGATAACCGAGCATGCTCCCGCCCCCATATGCAGAGGAGCCCTCACCATCGCCTCTGCGACCTGCGCCGCATCTTGCGTGCGCCCCTCCTCGCCCAGGATCACGGCATAGCCGGGGAGGCGGCGCACCATCTGCCGGAACGGATGCGCCGCCGGGAAGAGGGCGGCGGTTTCCATGGCGACCACCTGCAACTGCTGCCCGAGCGTCGTCGGGTTCTCCAGCAGCCCCTGCCGAAGTCGCAGCACGTCATCAACATGGCTGCGGTAGTAGGGTTTTCGTGCCCCCTCGAGCAACTGTTGCACGCCGCGCTCGAACATGGCTCGATCTTCGATCACCAGCCCGTAGCCGTTTGTCTCGCGCACCTCCCCACTTCGCGGCTCGAAGTACCGGTAGGCGAAGCCCTCTCCCTTCGTAGCAGTGGATGCGCGGATCATCAAGTAGGCTGCTCGCGTGTAGTCGTAGAGGGCATTGTCGGGCTCGACGGCCTCTCCTCTCTCCAGCACCGCCATCAGCCGCTTGAACTTCTCGGGGGAGCTTCCGTCCGGGCTGAAGGCGTCGCTCATCATCGCCACGTAGTTGGCATACAGGATCGGGCCGTCCGGGAACGCCTCTACCAGCTCCTCCGCGCCGTCAACGCCGGCGGACAGGTGCTCAAGCACGAACCGCTCCTCTTCGCTCAGGCCTGCACGGGGTTCCAGGGGCTCCATCGCCGCAGGGATCGTGACATCACCGGACTCGACGGACGCGCGCACAAACGTGCCGAGGTGCCAGTTGAAACGCAGCAGCACGAGCCCAAGCGCTATGGCCCCTGGCAGCAGCGCCGCCCGGCACGCCCACTTGACGACGGCCCGGAATCTCATGCGGCCGCGGTTGGCCTGCCAGAGCTGTTCTGAGACTTCCTCCGCGTCGCCGAACTTCTCCAGGGCAGCGTCCAGCGCCTCCCCCTCGCTCAGACCACGGCCGCGCGCCTCGTCAGCGGCATCCTCCAGGTGCGCACGGACCTCCCGGCCGATGTCCCAGTGCAGCTCGGGGTCCGGGCGCAGCCGACGGGTGACCGCCTCGATGTAATCGTCCAGCCGGGCCATCAGCCGGTGGCTCCCAGCAGGACAGCGTTGACCGCCGTTGAGAACTCCTTCCACTCCTCCTTGCGCGCCGCCAGCTCAGCCTGCCCCTTGCGAGTAAGAACGTAGTACTTCCGCTGCCTGCCGTTGGGCGCATCCTGCCAGCGGGAGCGCACCAGGCCCCTCGTCTCGAGCCGGTGCAGGCAGGGATACAGCGTGCCCTCCCGCCACTCGAACCGCCCGCCGGTGCGCTCGTTGACGACCTTGACGATCTCATACCCGTACATCTCGCGCTCGCTGAGCAGCCGGAGCACGATGGGGACCGTCGTGCCCTTCATCAGCTCCCGGTTAAACTCCATCCCGCTTTCCTCCCTGCTTACCGATACCCTGCAGTTCTATGCATACTATACCTCGCAACGCTATGCATGTCAAGCCTCTCAGCGCAGATTCGAGCTGGATGGGAATGGGGGCCGCCAAGGAATGGATGGTGTGGCAGGTGCGCCGAGGCAGCATCTGGCTCGGTCGCTACTGCGAATACGGACGAGGGTGGTCCTCCGGGCGGGTGCGCCAGACTTCCCCGCGGCGGAACTCGGCCCACGTACGCTCGAACCAGGATTCCTCCTGCGGGATGGGCCGAGCTTCCGTGACCTGCGTCCGGAAGCAGTCGCCTTCGGCGTCGTAAGTGATCCCCAGGATCTCCTGCCTAAGGGCCTCGTTCTCCGCCAGGCAGCGCCACTCGGAGCCCAGGTCGGGATGCGGCAGTCGCCCGCCGGGGTCGGTCACCAGGTGTGAGCCGCGCGAGCCGCCGCCCCGCTCCAGGAGGGCGTGCATGGACTCCAGGAACGCGAGCTGCGCCAGCGCCAGCTCCCGCGCCTCCAGCGCGCGCAAGTAGCCCGGCGCCTCCTGCCGTAGGCCGTGCCCTCGGAGCGTCTCCCACTCGGAATGCGCCTCGCGGAGGGCCTGTTCCAGGCCGGAGCGGGAGCGCACCATGCCCCCGTATTCGGTCATCCGCTGTTGGATGCGCCGGGTGAGTTCGGCACAGTGGAGGGCGTCTCGGTCGGGCCGCAACGTCCGCCCTATCCTGCCGAGCAGCCGCTGAACGACGGGCTCGGCCGCGTGGAGGAACTCCTGCCCGGCGGGACCGTCCTCGTGGTAGACGTGCGCGATGCGCTGGGCGGCCCGCAGGGCACCGACCTGGCCGGCGTTCAACGCGCTGCCGCCGGGGCGCTTTACCCCGTGCGTGCCGGCAAGCTCGCCCACCACGAACAGATGCGGCACG
>CAYFVS010000406.1:0-2263 GCA_964346565.1 uncultured candidatus Brocadiaceae bacterium
CGACCGAGCGTGATCTGTGTTGGACGGCCGTCACTCTCTACTGCCCGCTCTACCCGCCAGCAGCCTGTTGAGGAACTGGATCTGGTCGCGTTGGGAGCGCCGCGCGGTCGGATGCAAGGCGCGCCGACGCAGGCGATGCTCTATGTATCGTCGAGGAGGCGCAACGCAGCAGACGATTGCGCGCCGCCCCAACCCTTTGGGCCGCTGCCGTCTGTGGCGCGGCCGAGCCCAGTTCTTCAACAGGCTGCCAGGCCTGCCCCTCCAGGCCGCATCGGCTGGCAGGCGCACCCTCCGACCCTTGACAATGCGCCCTATACGGCTATACTGTATGCTGTGCTGCCTGAGCCACAGACTGCCGCTCCCAAAGCCCCTGTCGGTGTCTGTCTGGCTTCATTGACACGCGGCTGGCTCAAGGCCTCTGACGAAACAAACTTCCCTGGAGGCCATACATGGGCACCTGAGCGGGTGCATTCGGTCCGTGGCGCACGCCGCAGGCATAGACGCGGGCGGGCGGTGCTCCGAGGACCGGTGAGTCCTTGCGCCGTGCGCGGCATCGCCCGCCCCTCGCGGCCGCAACCGCCTCGACAGCGCAGATGGCTGGCCCGGGTTTTGGCCTTGACATCGGTGCTGCACGCCCCGTATCCTCGGCCATGGTCGGCGGGCCGCTGGGCGGCTCTGTGTGACGGCCCAGGGGCCATCTCCTGAGCTAGCTTTGTCACCGAACATTCTTCAGAGCGGGAGGGCCATGCGATGAGGCACTTCGCAGGCGCAAAGAGGCGGACGGCCGTGCTTCTGGCAGTCATCGTCGGGCTGGGAGTGCTCTGCGGGGGCGCGCACGCCGCTGCAGTAGAGCAGCAGGAAGGGAACTGGCACGCTGACTTCACGTGGCTCTACCTGATGGAGGAGGTCAGCGGAGCCGGCGAGGACATCTTCTTCATAGACCTGAACAGGAGCCGGTTCCTGGATCCGGGGGAACGCAAGATAGACACCGCGGAGGCGCTGGTAGACTGGGGCGATCCGATCGCCGAGAGCCTGGGGGGCCGCCTGGAGATAGCCCATCTGCCGCCCGATGAACACGGGTTCTCGGTGGCCTACCTGGCTTATCGGGCCAAGAGGGATGAGAAGTTCGACAGCGCCAACGAGTACATCGAGCCGAGGTTCGGTCGCGATGCGGATGACGCAAACATGGCCGACCTGCCAGGGTTCGAGCAGGCCGGCCGGGTCGAGCTGGACCTGAAGACCGACCTCGACAGCCTGGAGGTCATGCTGCAGTCGCGCGAGTCGCGCCCGAGCGAGAACGTCAGCGTGCGGTGGCGGCTCGGTCCGCGAGTGGTCCTCCTGGACGATGACTTCGACATTCAGGGCTTCGACGATTACCCGCCCAGCTCGGATCCCATGGATCGCAGCGACCTCTACGTGGACACCGACAACGACATCTACGGCGTCCAGGCCGGGGTGGGTTCCCGCTGGCAGGTATCCGATTGCTTCGGGCTGTTCGGCGACCTGAACGCCGGGCCCTACTACGCCGACATGGAACTGGACACAAGATTCAAGCAGTTCGACGACGACCTCAGCCGCTGGTCGAGCGGAGACTCGGACCACGAGTGGGGCGTGCTGGCGGAACTGCGCATCGGCGGGGAGTTGAAGCTCAGGCGGAACATGCGGCTGCACCTGGGCTACTATGCCCTCTGGCTTTCGGACACCGCACGGGCGATCAGCCAGATACTGCCCGGCCAGGGCCTCGATGAAGACGCGGTTGACGTGATCAGCTTCCCCAAGCTGCACAAGGACGACAGCCTCTTCCACGGCGCTTCGCTGGGGCTGGAGGTCTGCTGGTAGGGACCCGGCGCTGAAGCGCCTGGACGACGGAGGCGCCGTGAGGTAGCATGTCTGCCGGGCCGCTGCAATCGCCGGACAGAGACATGCTGCAGAACACATTCTGCCACGTGCCGGGTGTCGGGCCGAAGACCGAGCGGAAGCTGTGGGAGGCGGGTCTGCTGTCCTGGCAGGCGGCCCGCGACGCGGCCGAGCTGCCCATCTGCCGCCGGCGTGCCGCCAGTGTGACGCAGCACGTGGAGGAATCCATCCGCCGGCTGGCCGAGCGCGACGCGGGCTACTTCTACGGCCTCCTGCCCTCATCCGAGCAGTGGCGCCTGTTCCCCGAGTTCCGCAGCCATGTCGCCTACCTCGACATCGAGACCACCGGCCTCGGCGCGCCCGACGACTACATCACAACCATTGCCCTCTACGACGGACGGGACGT
>CAYFVS010000407.1:0-7603 GCA_964346565.1 uncultured candidatus Brocadiaceae bacterium
CGCGACACCGTCCAGATCGCCACGGGCGTTGCCGGCAGCAGCTACAGCGACACGGGGCTTTCGCCCGAGACGCAGTACTGCTACACGGTGACGGCGGTTGACACCTCGTCCAACGAGTCTGCGGAGTCCGCCCAGGACTGCGCGACGACTCAGGCCGGGGCAGGTGGCTCGGTGACCCTGAACCCGACCGCCGACACCAACGACGAAGATCAATGCACGGGCACCAGCATCGCCTGGAGCGACTGGTGCAACTGCTACGTGAAGTTCGATCTCTCTTCGGTCGGCGGTAGTGTCACGAGCGCAACGCTCAGGCTCTACTTCGAGGATGTGCACGACTACAACACCGACCTCGAGGTATTCGACGCTGCCAGCGACTCGTGGGACGAGTGTGGGACGCCGCCGGGCAAAGGCTCGACACTCATGGACACGGTCAACGCGCCGAGCACAGGTTGGTATGAGTTCGACGTGACCACATGGGTGTCGCAGGAGGCGGACGGGGATGATGTGATAACGTTCGTCCTGGACAACACGTGTCCCAACTGGCAAAGGTACTACTCGCGGGAGAGCTCGAACCCGCCCGAGCTGGACGTGGAATGGTAGGACGGCAGAAGCGTCAGAGGGCGCCTGTCCGGCCGCCGTCGGGCGGGCGCTGCCCTGACCTGCGCTAGAAGTTCACTCGTGGTGCATTGCACCTGCACAGCGGCCCGGCCCGCAGCAGCGGGTCGGGCCGCCGGCTTCTGCGCGCACATGGGCCTGCGCCGGCAGAGAGCACGTGCGCGGGGCTTGCTGTTGGGGGCCGGGGCAGTGTGATGACCCGTGATGTGCCCGCGGCTTGCTCCAAAGCCGCCGGGGACGAAGTAGACCTTTGCGAACGGCGCAAGCGGCACTATAATAGTTACGTCGTGCTGGACGGTCTGACCGGAGGTCCAAGAGGTGCTGCGCAGGGCATTGTGGGCAGCGAACCTGGCCCTCTTCGTGCTGCTGGGATACCTGGTTGCTGACACGGTGGTCAGTGTCTTTGGTACGGGGGGGCCCGGTGAGCGTGGAGCGGCCGCGGCCCTCCGACCGGCGGCGGAGCCCGTTTCCGAGCCGGTCGGGATGACCGGGAGTGCTGTGATCTTGAACCGCAACGTCTTCGGTGTGAGCGTGCGCTTCCCGCGCGGGCCGCAGCCAGTGGCGGAGCGCCGTCGAGTGCCGCCTCCCGCCCCCCCGAAGGCGCGCCTGAAACTGCTGGGCACGGTCGTGGCCGATTCGCCTCTTGCGCGCGCCGTCATCCTGGATGAGGGAAGCGGCCGGCAGGATGTGTACGCCCTGGGCGAAACCGTGCAGGGCGCCCGGGTGGCGCGCATCGAACCGCACGCCGTGCACCTGTTGCGAGGCCCCGTCGAAGAGGTGCTCGAACTGGATTTCCCTCCGGCCGGTCCTGCTCCCCCCGGCGGTGCTGCGGAGCGCTCGGGCTTCGGGAGCCAGTTCGGCGGCGCGCCGTCCCCCTCTGCCAGTGCTGGCCGCGCCGCAGGGCGGCAGAGCATGGCCAAGCGCGTCAACAGTATCGCCGACATCCTGACCTCACCGGACGTGCAACCCTACCGGGTGGACGGACGCATCCGCGGGCTGCTGGTGTCCCGGGTCCGGGATGCGCAGTCGAGGGACCTGTCCGGATTGCAGGAGGGCGACGTGGTCAGTGCAGTGAACGGGATCATCCTATCGAGCGCCGAGCAGGCCAGGCGCGCGATCGAGGAGGCGATGGACGGCTCTGTTCTGAGGCTGACGCTGCTGAGGAACGGCACCGAGCGCGTGGTGGCTTACCACCTGAACTAGCAAGACCATGCTGAGAGCCGACACGAAATGAAGGACCTGCCCCCCACCTGTTGCCCGCTTCGGGTCGCCGTAAGGGCCGCCGTGGCAGCGCTGCTGGCGCTGTCGGTGGCCGGTTGCTATCTTGAGCGCGTTCCCGCACGGGAGCCGTTGCCGGACAGCTTCTATTCCGGTGCCTCCGTCCCGGCCCCTGCGGCCCAGTCGGAGGAGGGCACGAGCGAGGCTGTGCAACCGGAGGCCCCGCCGGCCGAGCCGATGCCCGTTGCGCAGGCAGCGGACGCGGCTGAGGCTGCCGAACCCGCCGAGAAGCCCGACCGGCCGCCCTCTGAGCTCCTGCTGACGGCTGAGGACATCCTGACGGACGAAGCGCCGGCGGAGGCCCCCATCGGGCCCGCGCTTCGTTTCCCGGCTCTGGAAGCGGCAGGAGCAGCGGAGCGGGAGGTGACACTCAACTTCGACCAGGTGGACATCAGAACGGTCATCAAGACGGTCAGCGAGATCACGGGGCTGAACTTCCTGCTGGACGACGCCGTGCGGGGGCAGGTGACGCTCATCTCGCCCAGCCCGGTGCTCGCCGGGGAGGTCTACTCGGTGCTGGAGTCTATCCTGGCGAGCAAAGGCTACGCCGCCGTGCCGTCGGAGAACATGGTGAAGATCCTGCCGCTTGCGGACGCCGTGCGCCAGCCCTTGCAGTCCGGCACCGGGGCCGACCCGGAGGCCATTCCCGCCGGCGACACGGTCATGACACAGCTCATTCCGCTGCGCTACGTGCGCGTGGAGAAGATAGCCGACGCCGTTACGCAACTCGCCTCGACGGGGGCGAAGGTCATGACCCGCCCGGAGGCCAACTCCATCCTGGTGATCGGCACGGCGTCGAACATTCGTCACATGGTTGCTGTCATCGGCAAGCTGGATACGCCGCAGGCCCGGCGGCAGCTCGCCGTCTACCGCCTGGAGCACGCTCCCGCTGGTGACCTCGCCCGCCAGATCGAACGGCTCCTGGAGGCCGGCCTGTCCGAACCGGAGCAGGCCCCCAGGAGGGGACCGCCGGCCGCCAGGAGGGGCGCCCCGGCGGAGCCGGCGCGGCGGGAGGTCGAAACCACGATACTGCCCGACGAACGGACGAACTCATTGATCGTCATGGCCGCCGAGCCGACCCTGGAGACCGTGGCCAAGCTGGTGGAGATCCTGGACGTGGAACGGCCGCGGGACAGCGGTAACATCCGCGTGGTCTACCTCCAGCACGCCAGGGCGGAAACCCTCAAGGCGTCCATCGAGGCCGCCGCCGCCGGGCTGGTGGCTGCCGAGGGCGAAGCGGACATCAAGCCCCTGGTGGCCGCCGACGTGCCGACCAACTCGCTGATCATCACCGCGTCCCCGTCCGACTACGCGGTGATCGCGGACATCATTGACAAGCTGGACGTGGCCCAGGAGCAGGTGCTGGTGGAGATGTGCATCGCGGAGGCCAGCGAGGACGCCACCCGCGACCTGGGTATCGAGTGGACGACGGTGGACCCGGCCTCCGACAACATGCGAGGGTTCGGCTTCACGGACTTCGGCCTGCGGCTGGAGAACGCCGCCGGCACGCTGGAGGGCCTGGCCGTGGGCGCCTTCAAGCAGGACAGCGAAGGCACCACCAAGGTCGCCGCCATCGTGAAGGCCCTTGAACGGGACTCGCGCGTCAACATCCTGTCCAAGCCGCTGATCGTTACCTCGGACAATGAAGATGCCGACATCTTCGTGGGGCAGGACGTGCCATTTGTCAAGCAGTCCCGCGTGACCGAAGCCGACCCGGCCACCCCCACGGCCATCCGCACCTTCGAGTTCAAAGACGTCGGCATCCGGCTGATAATCACCCCCCACGTGAGCAAGGGGGGGATGGTGCTGCTGGAGATAGAGAGCACGTTCACCAAGATCATCGAGCCGGTGACCGGCCTGGGCGCCGAGACGCCCACCACAGCCAAGCGCGAGGCGAAGACGGTCGTCTCCATCATGAGCGGGGCGACCGTGGTCATCGGCGGCCTGATGCGGGACGACCTGGTGCGCACTACCAGCAAGGTGCCCCTGCTGGGCGACGTGCCGGTGATCGGAGCACTGTTCCGCAGGACTCGTCGCACGACCGAGAAGACCAATCTGCTGCTGTTCATAAGCCCCCACGTGCTCACCTCGACGCAGGACCTGGCAGCCGCTTCGGCCCGCAAGAGCGCGGAGGCTGACCTATCGCCGGAGCGCCCGGTGGAGTGAGTCCCCCGCGAGTGCCTAACTGAGGGCTCCAGACACGGAAGGGCATCCGATGTCCGTCGAGTTGATAGGACAGGTGCTGCTGCGGCAGACCTCGTTGACGGAGGAGGACCTGACCCACGCCCTGGCGATGCAGGAGGCGCAGCAGGAGCCCGAGCGGATAGGGCAACTGCTGGTGGAGGAGGGGGCAGTCACCCAGGAGGAGGTCCTGCGCGCGCTGGCCGAGCAGTGGGAGCTGCCCTATGTGGAGGATGTGCCCGAGGAGCAGCTCAGCCGTGAGCTGGTGGCTGACCTGCCGTTCGAGTTCTTGCTGCGGCACTCGGTGGTGCCGTTCACGCAGGACGGCGCGGTTGCAGTGGCGATGGCGGACCCCTTGGATGCCCGGGGCTTCGACGCGGTGGCAAATGCGGTGGGCCGGCCCTGTCGGCGGGTCGTCTGCCCCCCGACGGCAGTCGAGCAGGCGCTGAGCCACTGCTACTACCAGGGCGGTGCCTCGACGGGGCCAGGGACCGCTGCAAGAGACCAGCCGGCCGGACCGGCCGGGGAGGCGCTGGCCTACCGCACGGAGGACCTGCTGGATCTCGCCCAGAGGGCACCCATCATCCGCCTGGCCAACACCATCCTGTTCCAGGCGGCCCGCAGCCGGGCCAGCGACATCCACGTGGAGCCCTACGAGCACGAGCTGAAGATCCGGTTCCGCGTGGACGGCGTCCTGCACGAGCAGGTCACCCGGCCCATCAAGGACGCGGCGGCCCTGATCTCGCGGCTGAAAATCATGGCTAACCTGGACATCGCTGAGCGGCGTCTGCCCCAGGACGGGCGCAGCCGCATCCGCATAGGCGATCGGGAGATTGACATCCGCGTGTCCACCATCCCCACGGCGGGCGGGGAGCGGGTGGTGCTGCGTCTGCTGGACAAGGCGGCCGGCCGCTTCGGGCTGGAGGAGCTGGGCTTCGGGCCGGACGCCGAGGCGCAGTTCCGTCGCCTGATCGGCCTGTCCCACGGCATCATCCTGCTGACGGGGCCGACCGGCAGCGGCAAGACGACCACCCTGTACGCGGCCCTCAGCGAGCTGAACACCGAGGAGCGCAACATCCTGACCGTAGAGGACCCCATTGAGTACCGCCTGCCCGGCATCGGCCAGATGCAGGTTCAGCCCAAGATCGCCCTGACCTTTGCCAACAGCCTGCGCAACCTGCTGCGCCAGGACCCGGACGTGATAATGGTCGGCGAGATACGGGACCTGGAAACGGCGGAGATCGCCATCCAGGCCGCCCTGACCGGCCACCTGGTGTTCAGCACCTTGCATACGAACGACTCGGCCAGTGCGGTGACTCGGCTGCTGGACATGGGGATCGAGCCTTACCTGGTCTCTTCATCCGTGGTGGCCATCATGGCGCAGCGGCTGGTGCGGGTGGTCTGCCCGGAGTGCAGCCGTCCCTACATGGCGGCTGAGGCGTCGCTGCGCGCCCTGGGTCTGAGCCCCTCCGAGGCGGGTCGCAGGCTGCGCCGGGGAACGGGCTGCAGCGACTGCATGCAGACGGGCTACCACGGGCGCACGGGCCTGTTTGAGCTGCTGCTGGTGGACGATGAAGTGCGCGACATGGTGACGGATCGCACGGGCGCCAGCGCCATCAAGCAGCGGGCGGTCGAGCGCGGCATGAGGACGTTGCGCGACGACGGCGTGCGCAAGGTGCTGGCCGGGCGCACGACGAGCGAGGAAGTGCTGCGGGTCACGCAGGAAGAAGCCTTCAGCTACGAGAGGTGACCGGCGTGCCGACCTTCGAGTACACGGCGCTGGGCGCGGGCGGGGAGGAGCGTCGCGGCACCGTGGAGGCCGACTCGGCCGGCGATGCGCGCAAGCGCCTGCGCCAGTCGCGGGTGCACGTGACCAGCCTGCGGGAGGCACCTGCCGGCGGGCGGCGCTCCCCGATGGGCGCTCTGCGCCTGTGGCGGCGGCGCACCGACCGGCGCGCCCTGGCGGCGGCTACCCGTCAGCTTTCCACGCTTCTGCGGGCCGGCCTGCCGCTGGTGCCCGCCCTGGACGCGCTGGTCGAGCAGCTCGGAGATGAACCGCTGGGCGAAGTGGTGGCCGCCGTGCGGGACAGCGTGAACCAGGGCGCCACCCTCGCCGGCGCTCTGCAGGACCACCCCGACACCTTCGGCGAGCTCTACGTGAACATGGTCCGGGCGGGCGAGGCCGCCGGCGCCCTCCAGCAAGTGCTGCTGCGATTGGCGGAGATGACCGAGCGCCGCGTCAACCTGACCAGCCGGATCCGGGCGGCAATGGTTTACCCCATCCTGGTGGGCACCGTGGCCGTTGCCGTGGTGGTCTTCCTTCTGTCGGCGGTGGTGCCGAGCATCGCGCGGCTGTTCGTGCAGTTGGAGCGGGCGCTGCCCTGGCCGACGGTCGCACTCATTGAGGTGAGCGAGTTCACGAAGACCTACCTGCCGGCGCTGCTGATCGGGGCGGGGGTCCTGCTGCTGGCCGCCAGGGCCTGGGTCAGCACGGCGGCCGGCCGGCTGGCCTGGGACCGGATGAAGCTCCGGATGCCCCTGTTCGGGGACCTGGCCACGAAGGCGGCCGTCTGCCGCTTCTCCCGCACGCTGGGCGTGCTGTTGGCCAGCGGGGTGCCCGTCATGGATGCCATGGCCATCGTCAGGCGCGTGGTGGGCAACGCGGCCATCTCCGGCGCGCTGGAACGTGCCGGTGAAGCCGTCCGCCAGGGAGACAGCATTGCCCACGCCCTGCGCCAGAGCGAGCTGCTGCCCCCCATAGTGCCCCACGTGATTGCCGCCGGAGAGGCCAGCGGAACCGTCGAGCAGGGATTGCTGCAGATCGCCGAGGCATACGAAGGCGAGGTCGAGACGCGCGCCACCGCCCTGACCTCGCTGCTGGAACCGGTGCTCATAATCGTCATGGGTGCAATAGTCGGCTTCATCGTACTGGCCATCTTGCTGCCCATCTTCGATATCAACAGGGCTATCATGTAGGAGGTGCCCGATGGCGTTGCGCGCCGAACACAGAAGGTATCCGGCTCGCGCCGGAGGCTTCACCCTGGTGGAGTTGATGATCGTCGTCGTCATCGTGGGCATTCTGGCCACGTTGATAATGCCCCGTGTGCTGGACCGGCCGCAGCAGGCCAGGCGTGTGAAAGCCAAGGCGCAGATGTCCAGCTTTCAGTCGGCGCTGGCGCTGTTCAAGGCTGACACGGGCCAATTCCCGACCACGGCCCAGAACCTGGAGGCGCTGGTGAGCAACCCCGGCGTGGACGGCTGGCACCAGGGAGGCTACCTCGAGCACGGCAGAGTGCCCCCCGACCCCTGGGGCAACCCCTACGACTACATGTGCCCGGGAGCGCACGGGACCGACTACGACATCGTCTCGTACGGCAGGGACGGCGAGCCCGGCGGGAGCGGCTACGACGCCGACATCCAGAGCTGGAACCTGGCGGAGACTGAATCGCATTGATACGGAAGGACGCTGGACTGACCTCGGTCGAGCTGCCCGTGGTTATGGTGGTGCTGGGCATAGCCGTCGCCCTGG
>CAYFVS010000408.1:0-2008 GCA_964346565.1 uncultured candidatus Brocadiaceae bacterium
GTAGAGCGCGACCGAGCCCCAGCCCGGACAGTGGTGTGTCACCGGCAGGTCGTTGTCCACCGTCTTGATGGCGTGGATGGCCGCCACGTCCGCCATCTCGGTCAGCCCCAGCAGCTGGTCGGCGCTGTCGTTGCCGCCGATGTAGATCACCCCGTCAATGCCGAACTGCTCCAGGTGGTCGGCGATTTTGCGGTACTCGGCTTCCTCCGGCTTGATGCGGGTCGTCTTCAGCCCGGCCCCCGGGCCGTTGAACACGAACGACATGGGGTCCATCGCCGAGAGGTCAACCACGTTGCACTCTATGTTGGCGTTCAGCAGGCCCTCCAGCCCGTTGATCATGCCGTAGACCTCCAGGCCGGCCTTCTGAGCGGCGTCCATGATGCCGGCCACTTCCCAGTCAATGACCGGCGTCGGGCCGCCGGATTCCCCCACGATGATCCTGGTAACCATCGGTAAGCCTCCTGCGTGTGGATTGCTTGCTCGCCGGGGCGACTGCCCCGCTCAGGTCAGCCGACACTATACGCCAACGCCCGGCCCGCCGCAACCCCGCCGGAGGCCACCAGGCCGGCGGTGGCGGCGCTTTGGCCTTCCTGGTACTGCAGGTATAATGCCGGGCCGCGTGCGCGGGAGCGACGGCATCTGTCACCAGTGCCCGGAGCGTGAACATGGATCGTGAGCAGTTGGACCTGACGGGGCTATGGCGCTGCCGGCCGGACGTGATGGAGGAGGGCGTGGCGGCAGGCTGGTTCGAGCCGGCGCACGACTGCCGCCGCTGGCGGGAGGTGCGCGTGCCGTGCACCTTCGACCGGTGCGGGCCGGGCATGGCCTCCTATGAAGGGACCGTCTGGTTCCGGCGCGCGTTCCGCGTGCCCGCCCCGTGGGAGGACCGACGCGTGGTCTGCCGCTTTCACGGTGCCAACTACCACACGCGGCTCTGGGTCAACGGGGCGCCGGTGGGGGCGAACGAGGACGGGTTCCTGCCGTTCGAGTTCCCGCTGGACGAGGAACTGCGCTTCGGCGAGGAAAACGTGCTGGTCGTCCGTGTGGACAACGAGCGCCGGCAGGGCGAGGTGCCCGGGCTGGAGCGCGGGTGGCGACCGTTCGGCGGCATACTCCGTCCGGTGGAGCTGGCGGCGACCGATCGGCTGCACCTGGCCCGCGTCCGAGTCGTGGCGGAGCCGGCCGATGGGGCGGGGCGTCTGGTCTTGCGCGTTCAGCTTGCGAACGCCGGGCGAGCGGCCGCCGGGGCGCATCTTGAGGTGAGCATCTCCGCTGAGGGGGGCGGAATCGTGCACCGGGCGACTGCGGAGCCGGTCGCGCTGCCGCCCGGCGGCAGGGAGGAGGTCTCGCTGGAGACGGAATTGGGCCATGTCCAGCCGTGGTCGCCCGATGAGCCCAACCTCTACACGGCGACCTGCGTGGTGCGGACGGATGATGAGGAGCGCGACCGTCGGGAGGTCCGGTTCGGCTTCCGCCGCATCGCGGCGGCCCGAGGGCGACTGCTGCTCAACGGTGAGCCGGTGTTCCTCACCGGCTTCAACCGCCACGAGGATTCCCCGCGCACCGACATGTGCCCCGACCCGCAGACCGTCCGCTGCGACCTGGAGCGCATGAAGCGCATGGGCTGCAACTTCGTGCGCCTCTGCCACTATCCTCACGACCCGCGTGAGCTGGACCTGTGCGACGAGATCGGTCTGCTCGCCATGTGCGAGATACCGCTCTACTGGTGGAACGGGCTGGAGGAGGGGAAGGAGAACTGCCGGCGCAAGCTGGCCGCGGCCAAACGCCAGCTCACGCGCATGATCCGCCGGGACGCCAATCATCCGTCGGTCGTCTTCTGGTCGGTCAGCAACGAGACGCAGGAGCAACGCGCGGAAGTGGCCGCCGGCAACCGGGAGCTAATCCGGCTGGCGAAGCAGCTCGACCCCACCCGCCCGGCTGTCCACGTCTCCGACCAGTGGCAGCAGGTCACCCCGTTCGAAGAGGACGACGTGATCTGCGTGAACGC
>CAYFVS010000409.1:0-4753 GCA_964346565.1 uncultured candidatus Brocadiaceae bacterium
AGGGTCTGCTCGACAGACCGCTCCTCCTGCTCTCCCTGGCTCAGGTACTGCTGCTCGAAGGCGTCGCCGAAGCGCAGCACCTGGCGGTCGGCCGGGCTGAGTTCCTCCTCGCCGATGACCGACGCCAGCCCCCGCACCTCGGCCACCCGGCTGTAGGCCGCGTAGAGCTGGTTGGAGATGTCCATGTGGTCCGGCCGGGTGAAGCCCTCCCCCACGCCGTCCTTCATCAGCCGCGACAGGCTGTCCAGCGCCGCCACCGGCGGGTAGATGCCCTGCTGGAACAGGCTCCGCTCGCAGACGACCTGCCCCTCGGTGATGTAGCCGGTCAAGTCGGGAACCGGGTGGCTGATGTCGTCGGCAGGCATGGTGAGGATGGGCATCAGGGTGATGGAGCCCTCGGCGCCCCGGACGCGGCCGGCTCGCTCGTAGACGGCGGCCAGGTCGCTGTAGAGGTGGCCGGGGTAGCCCTTCCGGGCGGGTATCTCGTCTCGCGCGCTGCTTATCTCCCGAAGCGCGTCGCAGTAGTTGGTCATGTCGGTCAGCAGCGCCAGCACGTGCATGTCCTTCTCGAAGGCCAGGTACTCGGCCAGGGTCAGGGCGACGGCGGGGGTCTGCACGCGCTCGACGCTGGGGGCGTCCGCCGGGCTCAGGAACAGGGCCACCTTGCCCAGCACGCCCGCCTCCTCGAAGCTCTGGCGGAAGAAGTCCGCCTCGTCGTTCTTTATGCCCATGCCGGCAAGCACGACGGCGAAGCCGGCCTCCTCCCCCGGCAGGCGGGCCTGCCGCACGATCTGGGCGGCCAGCCGCTGGTGGGGCATGCCGCTGCCGCTGAAGATGGGCAGCTTCTGCCCCCGGATCAGGCTGTTCGACCCGTCAATGATGCTGATGCCGGTCTGGATGAAGTCCGTAGGATAGGCGCGGGCAGCGGGGTTGATGGGCAGCCCGCTGACGTCCCTCGCTTCGCCTCCGAACGGGGGCGGACCACCGTCCACCGGCCTGCCCAGGCCGTCGAAAACCCGGCCCAGCATGTCCTCGCTGACGCGCACCCCGAAGGGCCGGCCCCGGAAACGGACCCGCGTCTGGCTGCTGGACAGCCCGCCGGTGCCCCCCAGCACCTGGACGATGGCCCGGTCGCCGTCCACTTCCAGAACGGTGGCAGGGCGGGAGTTGCCTTCGGGGTCGGTCACCTCCAGGGTCTCGTCATAACCCACGTTCTTCACACCGGATATGTAGACCAGCGGGTCGTCCACCCGGTCCACGCCGACGTATTGCACGGGGTTGTCGCGCATCAGCCGTACTGCCCCTCGAGCTGATCGAGTTGGTCCTGCATTTCCTGGGCCAGGCGGTCCAGGTCATCCATGTCGGTCGTGAGCTTCGCGCGCCGGAGTCTGGGCACCACCTCCAACTCCCGCACCTGGGCGATGGGGGCGCCGGCCTGGATGACCCCGCGGGCGCGGCGCAGGAAAGTGACGAAGATGCGCAGCAGCCTCACCTGCTTCTCCGGCGCGCAGTAGGTGTCGTCCCGGTTGGTGGCGTCCTGCTGCAGGAAGCCGGTCTTCAGCAGGTCGGCCGCCAGCAGCACCAGCCTCTGGGCGTCGGGCAGCACGTCCGGCCCGACCAGTTGGACGATCTGCTGCAGCTCATCTTCGTCCGACAGCAGGTTGATCACCTCGTTGCGCTGCTCTCGCCAGTCGGGGTTCTGCTGCTGCCACCAATCGGCGACGTCGTCCAGGTACTCGCTGTAGCTTTCCAGCCATCCGATGGCGGGGTAGTGCCGCGCGTGGGCCAGCTCCCGGTCCAGCGCCCAGAAACAGCGCGTGAAGCGCTTGGTGTGCTGGGTGACCGGTTCGCTGAAGTCCCCTCCCGGGGGGCTGACGGCGCCCACCACGGTCACGCTGCCGGTGCGCCCGCCCAGGGTCTGCACCTGTCCGGCGCGCTCGTAGAACTCCGCAAGCCGCGCCGCCAGGTAGGCGGGGTGGCCCTCCTCTGCGGGCATCTCCTCCAGCCGGCTGCTGGCCTCGCGCAGGGCCTCCGCCCATCGGCTGGTCGAGTCCGCCACCAGCGCCACCGCATAGCCCATGTCCCGGTAGTACTCGGCCAGTGTGATGCCGGTGTAGATGCTGACCTCGCGAGCGGCGACGGGCATGTTCGAGGTGTTGGCCACCAGGATGGTGCGTTCCATCAGGCTGCGGCCGGTGCGGGGGTCCTCCAGCTCCGGCAGCGTGCGCAGCACGTCGGCCATCTCGTTGCCCCGCTCCCCGCAGCCGACGTAGATGACGATGTCCGCGTCGCTCCACTTGGCCAGTTGCTGCTGCAGGACGGTCTTCCCCGTGCCGAAGTCGCCCGGTATGGCCGCCGACCCGCCCCGCGCCAGGGGAAACAAAGTGTCTATGACCCGCTGGCCCGTCACCAGCACGCGCGAGCTGCGCTGGCGCCTGGCAAACGGGCGCGGCCGGCGCACCGGCCAGCGCTGGATCATGCTCAGTTCCCGCTCGCCCCGCTGGGTCTCCAGCACGCAGAGCGTCTCGGCGGGGGAGTGCTGTCCGGCCTGTGCCAGTTCGGCGACCTTGCCCGAGACGCCGGGGGGCACCATCAGACGATGCTCGATGAGTTCGGTCTCCTGGACGGCGCCCCAGACCGCCCCCTCTTCCAGTTGGTCGCCCCGCTCGGAGCGCGGCTCGAAGGGCCACTTGCGGTCCTCGCTGATCGGTTCGCCGCCGGCGCCCAACTGCAAGAAGGCCCCGTCCCGGTCCGCCAGCACACGGAGGGGGCGCTGCAGGCCGTCGTAGATCTCCCCCAGCAGCCCCGGCGCCAGCACCACGGACAGGGGCCGGCCGGTGGCCCGCACCTCGACTCCGGGGCGCAGGCCGCCCGTGTACTCGTAGACCTGTATTGTGGCCAGGTCGCCGCCGACCTTGAGGATCTCCCCCACCAGGCCTCCCTCGCCCACGCGGACCACCTCGAGCGCGCCCGCGCGGGACATGCCCTCCGCCTCGACGATGGGTCCGCTGACGCGGGTGACCGTGCCGACGGACTGGTCCTGGTCGCTCATCGCTCCTCCCGGCCCTTCTCGGGGCCTACGGGCAGCCGGGCCATCAGCTCCTGGCGCAGCTCGTCCCACATCCGCTCCAACCGCGCGTCGAAGCGCTGGTCGGCCACCTGGCGTCCGTCCGCGCTGCGTACGATGAGCCCGCCCCGGCTGTCGGCGTTCTCTTCGGACAGAGTGACCTCGACGTCTCGGCCGAGCCTCTCCCGCGCCAGGTCCACCAGCTCCTCTGCCAGCCCGTCCCCCCACCGCTCCCGGTTGGCCTCGCCCAAAGCCAGCTTGAAGCTGTCCCCGGTCATGGCCTCGATTGCCGCCAGCGCCAGCTCCCGCAGCACGGCGCCGTAGTCGTCCCGGTTGGGCAGTTCGCCCAGCTCCTGCCGCGCGCGATCTTCCAGCTCGGTCAGTATGTCCTGCAGGGCGCGCAGGCGGACGCTCTCGCGGGTCAGCTCGATGCGGGCCTCGGCGCGGTGCGCCTCCTTCTCGGCGCGGGCGCGGGCTTGCTGGAGGATGCGCTCAGTGCGCCGCTCGGCTTCGGCCTGTGCCCGATCGCGGATCTGGTCGGCCTCCCGCTCGGCGCGTCCCTTGATGCGCTCGGCGCGCCGACGGGCGTCGGCCGTTATTTCCTGTTCCAGCGCGTGCTCTTCGTCGCTCATGGCGTTCGCGAGCCGTGTGTCAGAAGCTGATGCCCACTGCCTCCCTGATCATCCGCTCCAACGAAGGGCTCTCCTCGCTGGGGCCTTCCCGGCCGGGTATCTCCACGACAAGGGGGAATGCCTCCCCGAAGCGTATCTCGTTGACCTTCTCGCGGACGGAGTTGGCTATCTGCTCGGTGGTGACCAGCACGATCTGGGCGCCCTGCTGGTGGAACCGCTCCAGCTCCCGCTCCGCCTGCGCGGCGTTGCGCACGACGATGCCGGGCACTCCCGCGCAACGGAAGCCCGCCACAGTATCCTCATCGGCCACCACGCAGACATTCATGGGGGGTCCTCCGGGGGCTCAGAGCTTCAGCCACAGCAGCAGCGCCACCAGGAAGCCGAAGATCGCCAGCCCCTCGCCCAAGGCCACGAACACCAGGCTGCGCGCGAGCAGCTCCGGCCTCTCACTGGCCGCGCCCAGGGCGGCGGCGCCGACCTTGCCCACCGCATAGCCGGCGGCCAGGCAGGACAGCCCGATCGAGACCGCGATGGCCAGCGAGAGGTCCCAGCGCAACTGGACGGGAGCCGCCAACTTGCCCTGCACCTGTTCACCGCCCTCCACGTAGGCGAGAGCAACGCTTGGGCCGGCGACGCCGGAAATGCAGACAAACGCCAGGAGAAGCACCGAAACCAGCACTCGCTTGATCTGCCTCCTGTTGCTCATCTTAGCTCCTCACAGTGAAAGCACCGTCTATTGCTCGGCTCCGCTGTCCGCGTCCAGCCGGAAGGGCTCGTAGCGAGTGCCCTGCCCGCCGAAGAACTTCGTGAAGAACTCGTAGTACTCCAGGCGAAGTATCTGGATGGCGACGATGATGCCCTCCAGGGCGATGATCACCGCCGTGCCCGCCACGAAGACCAGGGCAGACCAGAGGGGACCCCCGGGCAACTCGTTCACCAGGCGCTGGATGACGAACACTGTAAAACACAGCGCCGCGTGGCTCAAGGCAAACGCCGCCACACGCAGGAACGAGAACGTGTTGGCCAGGTACATCATGACCGTCTCGAGGGTCTC
>CAYFVS010000410.1:0-1690 GCA_964346565.1 uncultured candidatus Brocadiaceae bacterium
TTCGACGTGATGTGCGGCGCGGAGGGGCTGATGCTCTACGCGCTCATCCTGGGCTGCCGCGCGGTGGTGGGGACGACGTTCAACATCGCAGCGCCCCTGTACGTCCACCTTCTGGAGGCGTTCCGCCGGGGGCACGTGCAGGTGGCCCGCCGCCACCAGGCCAGCGCGGTGGACTTGCTGACGGTGCTCTGCCGGCACGGCGTCTTCCGCGCCACCAAGGCGGCCACCGCCCTGCTGGGGTTCGACTGCGGCCCGCCGCGCACGCCGCTGGAGCCCATGACCGAGGACGAACTGGCGGCGCTTCAGAGCGAGCTGGAGGGAGTCGGCTTCTTCGACCACGCGTTGACGGCCTGAGCCATGCCCGTTCTACGCGCCGGGGTCGGCCAACCGGCCCGCGAACAGCACGAGGCCCGTCGGGCGGTGCCGGATCAGGAAGATGAACGGGTGGTCGGCCCGGAAGACCACCGGCCGGGGCGCCAGCGAGGCGGCCCCCACCATCCCGCCCGTAGCTGCAGCGGCCTCGGTGCCCTCCTCGTCAACCTTCACGAACGCCTTGTGCAGCACGGCCGATATGGACAGGTTCCTGCGCCCGTTGATGCCGGAGAAGTCCGCCTTGCCGGGCGAGAAGGCGTCGGTCATCCCCATCGAACTCAGCACTTCTTCCAGGCCAAGGGCGCTCTCCAGCCTGAACCGGGGCAGATAGACGTGCACCTCCCGCTGCTGCATGCGGCCCAGGGTCGAGAAGACCTCCTGCCCGTCCAGCTCGCTCTCCAGAGCGCCCAGTCCGCCCCGCTGGTTGGGCAGGAGGACGACCATCGCCAGCTCGCCGCCCTTGTAGGGCAGCTCCAGCGCCCGGTAGCCCTCCCCTTCAGCGTAGGCGAATTCCTCCTCCTGGTACATCATGGGAACTTCCACCACCTCCTCCGCCGAGACGTAGAACGGGCTCTTCCGCGTATCGTCCTCGTCGAAGGGGCTCTCCCACAGGCCCTTGAAGTAGATGGCGTTGGCCAGAACCAGGCGGGTCCCCTTTGTGATGATGTCCCGGGGGACCAGATCCTCTATCTTGCCCTCCGTCCGGTCGCTTGCCCACTCGTTGATGGTGCGCCGGGCCCGTTCGGTCTCGCCCACGAAGTCCACCTCACGCAGGGCCCCCCCATACCGGCGGCCCAGCAGGTCCAGGAAGCTCTCCAGGAACGGCTCGCCCTTCTGCCCCCACAGGGCGTTGGCCACCCTGAGCATCGGCTCCCGCCGCCCGCCCGCCTGCTCGACCTCCCGGGTGAGCCGGTGCAGGGCTGCGTGCAACCAGGCAGTCTTCTCCGGCAGGTGCAGGATGCGGGCCATCTGTTCTGCGGTCTGCCCCCGGGCGCCGGCCCAGGTCATGGTCAGCACCGTGTGGATGCTGTAGGGCGACAGGAACAGGTTGCCCTCCTGCTTCGCCAGTACCCCGTAGAGGTCCAGGCCGAAGGCGTTCATCCCTTCGGCTGCGGCTGCCTTCTGTCTCTCGATGACCTCCCTCTCCACGGCGCGGGCCCCGATGGCCAGGACAACTAGAGCGCCGACGGCCAGCCAAAGACACTGGTTTCTTGCTTTCATTCGCCATCCTCCCAGGCTAAACTTGCGGTACCAACGGCCAGCATGGCAGGTGTGGCCGTACGCGTCAAGGGCGCCGGGCTGCGGCACGGCAGTTGCA
>CAYFVS010000411.1:0-3882 GCA_964346565.1 uncultured candidatus Brocadiaceae bacterium
CAAGGATGGCCACGTCGCTCACCGCGCCCACCGCCACGAGCGGACCGAGGCCCCGCTCGTGCGCCCTCAGGAGCGCCGCAAGCCCTGCCTGGAGCGTCGCGAAGAGCACCAGCAGCGCAATGCCCTCGACGATGCCCCAGGGGACCTCCTGCGGCACCAGGTTCGGCCCGGCATCCGGCGCCGACTGCGGGGGGTCTGCGGCTTCGGGGCTCATGTGCAGGTGACCCAGACCTTCCGCGACCGGGGGCCGTCGAACTCGCAGAGGAACACCCCCTGCCACCTGCCGAGCGCCAACCGGCCGTCCCGGATAGGCAGCATACAGGAACAGCCGAGGACGCTGGACTTGATGTGTGCCGCGCTGTTGCCCTCGCGGTGCGCGTAGCCGTCCTCGAACGGCACGATGCTGTTCAGCTCCTTCAGGATGTCCTGGCGCACCGTGGGGTCGGCGTTCTCGTTGATGGTAACGCCGGCCGTGGTGTGGGGCACGTACACCATGCAGACGCCGTTACCGACGCCGGCGGCGGCCACCGACTCCTGCACGCGGGATGTGATCTCCGTCAACTCCGTCTTCGAGCAGGTGTTGACGCTAAACACGTCCATCATCCGGTTCCTCTTTGGGGTCGAACAGCGCGCACCCGCCACTGGCGGGCTTATAGCAGAACCACAGCGCGCAATCAACTGGCCCGTCAGTGCGCTTGACGCGCGCAGAACGCAAAGCCCACAATGCGGCGATGCAACGGGCCGAGGACAAGCACGTAAAGGAGGTCGTCCTGGTCAGCGCGTGCCTGCTGGGCCTGCCGACGCGCCACGACGGCGCCGACCGACGCCGCGAGGAGGTGGTGCGCATGTCAGCGCGCTGCCTCCTTGTGCCGTTCTGCCCGGAGCAGGCTGGCGGCCTGCCCACGCCGCGGGATGCTGCGGAGATCACGACGGGCGATGGGCGAGACGTGCTCGATGGGAGCGCCCGCGTGGTCAGCATGGCCGGCGCGGACGTGACGGACAACTACCGGCGGGGCGGACAGATGGCCGCCCGGCTGGCCGAGCTGACCGCCGCGCGGCGGGCACTGCTGAAGGAAGGTAGCCCGGCCTGCGGCGTCACTCGGATCCGGCGGGACGGTCGCGACGTGCCCGGCTGCGGAGTCACCACCGCCCTGCTCCGGCGCAAAGGGGTCGCGGTTGAAGGAGTCGAGTAGGATCGAAGGCGTCTCCGCTCCACCCCGCCCTCCTGGCCGGCGGCCGGGAGTGTTGCGGCGGCTCTACGAGTGGACTCTCCACTGGGCCGAGACGCCCTACGCCGGCTGGGCACTGCTGGCGCTGGCCTTTGCAGAGGCGTCCTTCTTCCCCGTGCCGCCCGATGTGCTCCTGATAGCGATGGCCCTGGGAGCGCCGCGCAAGTCACTGCGCTACGCGGCTCTGTGCACGCTCGGCTCGGTCCTGGGCGGGATGCTGGGCTACGCGATCGGTGCGTTCTTCTTCCAGACGGTCGCCCGGCCGATCCTGGAGTTCTACCACTACATGGAGCAGTTCCAGCGTCTGAGCGCGGCATTCGGTCGGCACGGGTTTCTCTACATATTCACCGCTGCCCTGACACCTATCCCCTACAAGGTATTCACCATTGCGGCCGGCGTCTGCCACGCGGAGGTCCCGCTGGGGGCGCTGGTGGCCGCGTCGGTGGTGGGGCGGGGCGCACGGTTCTTCGCCGTCGGCCTGCTATTGCGCGTCTGGGGCCGCCCCATCAAGCGGTTCATAGACCGGTATTTCAACCTGCTGACGGTGCTCTTCGTGCTCCTTTTGGTGCTGGGTTTCCTGTGTGTTAGAATGTTATCCGGGTGTGGGGCCGCGCCGGAACCGGCCCGCCGCGAGGCCACCCAAGGCCGCACTCCGCAACAGGGGGATGAGCGGACCATGCTGTCCGAAGAAGCCCGACGGACGTTGCTGGGGATTGCCCGCCGCACGGTTGAGGCGGCGGTGCGGGGGCAGCCCTTGCCACGGCTCGCGGTGCAGCACCCGGAGCTTCAGGACGCGCAGGGGGCCTTTGTCACGCTGCGCACTGGCGGCCAACTGCGCGGATGCATCGGCCAGTTCGTCGCCGAGCAGCCCCTGTGGCAGGTCGTCCGGGAGATGGCCCAGAGCGCCGCCACGCGCGACCCTCGCTTCTACGGCCGGCAACTGCGGCCGGATGAGCTGGACGAACTGGAGGTGGAGATCTCCGTTCTATCCCCCCTCAGGCGGGTGGAGAACGTCCTGGACGAGATGGAGCTGGGCACCCACGGCGTGTACATAAAGCAGGGCTTCCGCTCGGGCTGTTTCCTGCCCCAAGTGGCGGACGAGACGGGCTGGGGCAAGCAGGAGTTCCTGGCGCACTGCTGCGCGGGCAAGGCCGGATTGGCCCCCGACGCCTGGAAGGACCTCTCTACCGAGGTGTACCTGTTCACTGCGGAGATCATCGAGGCGCCCAGGGAGGCGGCCGGTTGAGGGCCCGGCGGACCGTTTTTCTGCTTCGGCGCGGCCGACCTTTCCGAGTATAATGCGGCGTGTCGTCAAGGCGGGTAGCACTCAGGGAGCGGCCACTGGATGTCGTTGACCAAGCAGATACCGACGTGGGCGACCTTGGGCAATGCCGCGGCGGGGTTCGCCGCCTGCTCGCTGGTGGTCGCCGGCCGTGCGGAGTTGGCCGCCCTCATGGTGCTGGTCGCCGTGCTGCTGGACAGCCTGGACGGCGCCCTGGCGCGCTCTCTGAAAGCGACGAGCGAGTTCGGAGGGCAGTTAGACTCGCTGGCGGACGTCATGTCGTTTGGCCTGGCACCGGCGGTACTGGTCGGTTCGCTGCTGCCCGGCGGCGCGGGGCCGTTCGTCTGGGGGTTGGTTGCCCTGTACCCGCTCTGCGGGGCTTGGCGGCTCGCGCGCTATAACCTGTCCCACGAGGCGGGGGCTGAGACGGAGGGCGAGTTCACCGGCCTGCCTTCGACGGGGGCCGGGGCGGCTGCCGTGACGGGCGTCATGCTTTACCTGCGGCTGCTGGAGGGCAAGGGACCGGTAGGGGCAGGCTTCCTGCCGGCCATGATGGCCCTGCTCGGGCTGCTGATGGTCAGCCGGATTCCCTACAAGCACGCCGGTGCCGTCATCTCTCGTCTCAGGCCCGCGGTCGCCGTCCTGTTCGGGGCCGCCTTCGTGGCCGGGACGGTGCTGTGGCAGTATGAGGTGCTGTTCTTCGCCCTTATGTGGGGCTACGTCCTCTACGCCCCGCTACTGGCCGCCGGCCAGAAGATCCTCGCCCTCCGCCACGCATAGCGTTCCCTCTGCGCACGAGCCGCGCCATCGACTCCACCATTGGCGTCCTGGAAGCCAAAATGCGGCCAATGTGGCTTGACACGTTACGATCCTAAGGGCTATGATTGCCGCGTGTAAGGGACCGCCGCCGGGTGGTCTGCGGTGCAGCCCTGTGCGTGTGGGCTCTATCCTCGCCTCTGCAGGAGGTGCGCCATGGAGGCTGTCATTGTCATCATAACGCTGGCTCTGGTCGTGTTTGAGGTCGCGGCATGGTGGCGGGTGTTCGCCAAGGCGGGCCAGCCCGGTTGGGGGGCGCTGATCCCCATCTACAACCTCCACTGCCTCATACAGGTTGCCAGCCGGCCGGAGTGGTGGCTAATCCTGCTCTTCATACCCCTTGTGAACATGGTCGTCGGCGTGATCGTGGCGCTGGACGTAGCCCGCAACTTCGGCAAGAGCGTCGCCTTCGGCATAGGCCTGGTCATCCTGCCCATCATCTTCTACCCCATCCTCGGCTTCGGCAGCGCGCAATACGGCGGCGCGCCCGGGTAGGCACTTCCGCACTTCTCGGGTCCTCCAGCGCACGCGTGATCCGCCCTCGGAAGGAATGCA
>CAYFVS010000412.1:0-1716 GCA_964346565.1 uncultured candidatus Brocadiaceae bacterium
GCCCAGGACGACTTCTACATCGTGGACGAGGACAACACCCTGAACGTGGCCGCGCCCGGCGTGCTGGCCAACGACAACGACCCGGACGGCGACGCCATGACGGCCGTCCTGCAGAGCGACGTCTCCGACGGCTCGCTCAACCTCAACGGCAACGGCTCGTTCACCTACACGCCCGATGCCAACTTCAACGGCACCGACAGCTTCACCTACGCGGCCGCCGACGGCACCGGCCAGGGCGACCCGGCCACCGTCACCATCGCCGTCAACTCGGTGCCCGATGATCCGGTGGCCAACGACGACGCCTACACGTGCCTGGAGGCCCAGGCGCTCGCCGTCTCGGCTCCCGGCGTGCTCGTCAACGACACCGACGGCGACGGCGACCCGCTCACGGCCGTTCTCGACGCGGACGTCTCCAACGGCACGCTGACCCTGAACGCCGACGGCTCGTTCACCTACACCTCAGACGTCGGGTTCAGCGGCGACGACACGTTCACCTACCACGCCAACGACGGCACCGCCGACAGCAACGTGGCCACCGTCACCATCACCGTCAGCGCCCAGCCGCTCGAGGTCGGCATCGAGGGCGGCGTGGTGCAGAACGTGGGCGGCGCGTGGACGACCGTGAACCTGCTGAACACCTACGCCTCGCCAATCATCGTCTGCGCGGTGAACTACGACCGCAACATCATCCCGGTGGTCGCCCGCGTGCGCAACGTGGGGACCGCCAGCTTCCAGCTCAGGCTGGCCAACCCATCCGGCGCAGCCGTCTCGGCGGAGGACGTCCACTACCTGGTCGTCGAAGAGGGCGTCTGGCAGTTGCCCGACGGGCGCTACATCGAGGCGTCGCGCGTCAGTTCCTCCGAGACCAACGGCGCTGGCGCTTGGGACACCTCCCTGATGGAGGCGTACGCCTACCAGCAGTCCTACACCGACCCGGTCGTGCTGGGCCAGGTGATGACGAGCAATGACGCCGACTGGTCGGTCTTCTGGGCCTGCGGCGCCGGGCGGAGCGCGCCCCCGGACGCCTCCACCTGCTACGTGGGCAAGCACGTGGCTGAGGATCCCGACAAGACGCGGGCCACCGAGACGCTGGGCGTGATCGTCGTCGAACAGGGCTCCGGCGAGCTGAGCGGCGTGCCCTACGAGACGGCGCTGGGCCCCGACAGCGTGAAGGGTGTGTCCGACCTGCCGCCCTACGAGTACTCGCTGACCAACTTCAGCACCACCCCGGCAGTGGCCGTCGTCGCTTCGTCCGCCATGGACGGCTGGAACGGCGGCTGGGGAGTGCTCTACGGGCCGGCGCCGCTGGTCTACGATGGGCTGCGCCTTGCCATAGACGAGGACCAGATCAACGACTCCGAGCGCTCCCACAGCGCCGAGCAGCTCGGCTACATGGTCTTCCAGGAGGCATTCGCCTACAGCGGCGTGGCCAACCGGCTGCCGGTGGCCCAGGACGACGCCTACAGTGTTGCCGAGGACAGCGTGCTGAGCGTGGCCGCGCCCGGCGTGCTGGACAATGACAACGACCCGGACGGTGACCCCATCACGGCCGTGTTGCACAGCGGCGCCTCCGACGGCTCGGTGGCCCTGAACGCCGACGGCTCGTTCACGTACACGCCGGACGCTGACTTCAGCGGCACCGACAGCTTCACCTACGTTGCCGACGACGGCACCGGCCAGAGCGACCCGGCCACCGTTACCATCACCGTAACCGGC
>CAYFVS010000413.1:0-8534 GCA_964346565.1 uncultured candidatus Brocadiaceae bacterium
GGACGCGGGGTAGTCGCGCTTGGCCTCGCCGGCCATGGTGTACCAGGACAGGTGCTGGCAGCGCAGGTTGACGCCGAGCGCGGCCTGCCAGTCGCCCAGCGCCTTGTGTCCTTCAAAGGGGAAGTCCCAGCCCGTGCAGCCGTAGAGCTCGGACAGCATCCAGCGGCGCCCCGTCTGGCGGCGCACGCTGTCGCACTGCCTGGCGGTGGTGTACTCGTCCCAGTGCTCGGTGAGCTGGTCAATGCCGGGCGCCTGCATGAACTCGTAGAACCGCATGGCGCAGCCGCCGACCCCGGACTGGGAACGCAGCGTGTTCTCCGCCAGGACGTGACCGGTCAGGGCCAGGCCGTTCTCCTCGCACCAGTCGTAGCACTGCCGGGCGAACGCGTCCACGAACAGGAACGTCTTGCAGTCGTGGTAGTGCCAGCGCGCCTGCGACTGCTCCCGCCCGTCCACGCGGTAGAACAGCTCCGGCAGATGGTCCAGCACGTCGTAGCCGTAGCGCTCCCGGAAACGCTCCGGCAGGTCGCCGGTCCACGGCACGCCGACGGCCTCCCGGCCCTCGACGCGGCCCTTGCAGTGCACGGCGCCGTGGTTCGGTTCGTCGGTGAAGATGCCGGGCACAACGCGGCCGAACTCCTCGCCCGCCTCGCGGCGGTACGCCTCGTGCGTCAGCTCGATGAAGCGCCGGACGGCCCTGTGGCTGAGCGTGTCGAGGTAGGTGGCGTCGTTGTACCAGGAGCTGGGCTCGTCGGCCTTCACGAAGAAGGCCAGCACCCGCGCTTCGGCCGGCTCGACGCTGCCGTCCCAGTCCTCCGGCAGGCGGCGGACCCGGGTGGCCTCCGCTCCGTCAACGACGGCGGAGAAGAGCGCCAGCGGCTCGGACTCGAACTCCGCCTCAGCCGGCCGACAGGTGACCAGGAACAGGTTGCGGTGGCGATACTCGGGATCGCACGTGACCAGCCCACCGGCCGCCCCGGACGGCCAGCGGTCCTCGTCGTAGAGCCACGCCTCCATGCCCAGGTTGCGGGCCTCGTCCACGCACGCCTCCACCATGCGGAACCACTCCTCCGACAGGTAGGGCGTGGCCAGGCCGATGCGGGAGTGCATGAAGAAGCCGCCCAGGCCCATGCGGTGCATGACGCGTATCTGGCGGCGCAGTTCACCCGCTTCCAGTCGGCCGTTCCAGGCCCAGAACGGTTTGCCCCGATAGGCGGAGCCGGGCTCGGCGAAGACATCTGTCAACTCGTCCACGGTCTTGCTCCTTTGCCGGGTTCGAATCGGCGGTCAGCGCGGCGCTGGGGCAGGCTAAACCGCCGGTGGAGCGCTGTCAAACGTTCGGGCCTGCGAGCGGGTGGCCGGACGAGGCGCCGGCGTACTCCGGCGGCGTGTGCGTGGGGCGGTCAACACTCGTGGAGTGCGGCTCCTTGGCGCCGCTCTGGATCCGGCCGGCTTGCCGGCCGGTACGTCAGGTCGCTATGCTTTCGGCTATCATGAGGCAACGCAGTGTGAAAGGAGCGACTGATTGTAGACCACTGGCCGCATGCGCCGCCGCACCGGCTCGACGAGCGCGGTGCGTACATGGCGACTGGTGCTACCTACGGGAAACTGCATCTGCTTGCTACGGATGCGAAGCTTGGGTTCGTGCACGATGCCGTCCTGCAGTTGGCCGAGCGATACGAATGGTCTCTGCAAGCGTGGGCGGTGTTGTCCAATCACTGCCACTTCTTGGCTGTGGCGCCGGATGAACCGAGATCGCTGGCCGCGCTCATCCGACATCTCCACTCAGACACAGCGAGGAAGCTGAACCGGCTCAACTCGGCGCAGGGGCGCCGGGTGTGGTATCAGCATTGGGAGCAGCGAATCACCCCCGAGACTTCCTGCCTGGCACGGCTGAACTACGTCCACTGCAGCCCGGTCAGGCATGCAGTCGTGCCCGAAGCAACGATGTACAGGTGGTGCTCCGCCCGTTGGTTCGAGCTGAACACGGACCCAAGCTTCGCGGCGACCGTCTGGAGCTTCAAGACCGACTGAAGGTGCTGGACGACTTCTGAGCAGGGAGGCCGAAGAGGGGGGCAAGCCCCCCAACGGCAGAGCGGCGCCAAGGCGCCCCACTCCAGACCCCTGTGCGCCCGACGGACGCGTCGCTCGGCGTTTGGCGGCCCGAGGACCCCGTAGCCCGGGGCAGTGGCGAACAAGCGAAGGAGGCTTGAAAGCGGCGTGCCGGACGGCGTACACTCGCCGGACTGGCCCAAGCGGACCGGACGGGCCTGCTCAGCCCACGCCCAATGGAGTCGCGAATGGCGCGCGGACGCTCAGGATTCACGCTCCAGGAGATGCTGGCCGTGATGGCGATGGTCCTCATCGCGGCGATGCTCCTGCTGGGGGGGTGCGCTCGGGCGCGGCACCTGCAGATGCCGCACCTTGAGCCGCCGGTCAGCGTTGTGTCCGTCGAGACCACCGGCGACGCCGACCCGATCCCTTACGAGCCCCCGCCGGCGGCGTGGGAACGCCCCGTGCTGTCCCTGGAGCGCCCCCGTTACTCCGTCGGCGCCGTCTCCAGCCGGTCGGACACCATCGGCCGGCTGGATGTGCCCCTGACACGCGACTGGCGCTACATCGTCATCCACCACAGCTTCACCCGGGCGGGCAACGAGGCGGTATTCGATCGCTACCACAAGCGGAAGGGCTGGTTGGGGGTGGGCTACCACTTCGTCATCGGCAACGGCCAGGGCAGCCCCGACGGGGCGGTCGAGGCCACCTTCCGCTGGGAGCGGCAGCTTCACGGAGCCCACGCGGGCGCCAAGGAGTACAACGAGCACGGCATCGGAATCTGCCTGGTGGGCAACTTCGAGGAGGGCTATCCCACCGCCCGGCAGATCCGGTCTATGGTCAGCCTGGTCAACTACCTGCAGGAGCGTTGCCGCATCCCCACCTCCGGCCTGTTGCTGCACCGGCACCTGAAGAACACCCGCTGCCCGGGGGAGAACTTCCCCTTCTACGAGTTCGCCTCCCTGCTGGAGCACTGAGCCGCCGACGGACCTCGCCGCTTCCTGCGGTCACCGTTGCCTGTCCGGACCGGCTCCCTATAATGGCCGGTAAGCGACGGGTGCGGTCCCACCAAGCCTATAGTAGGAGGGGAGCTGTGAGGAAACACCTCAAGATATTCGCGAACGGCATCATCGTAGCGGCGCCGGCCATCATCACCATCTACGTGGTGGGGGCGGCCGTCTGGTGGCTGGACCAGACCATCCGGCAGGGCATCCAGGCCCTGTGGCAGGAGACGTTCCCCGAGCTGGCAAACGTGCCCCCCGGGTTGGGTATCCTGATAGGGCTGGGCGGCATCTACCTGGTGGGCCTGCTGGCGAGGACCTGGCTTCTGCGTTGGCCTCTGCATCTCGCCGAGAGCCTGGTCGAGCGCATCCCGCTGGTCAAAAGCCTCTACTCCTCGGTGCGGGACCTGCTGCAGTTCCTCGGCGGCGCCGAGGAGGCATCACGCGGCAAGCCGTGCGTCGTCCGCTCCGAGGAAGGCACCGCTGTGATGCTGGGGCTGATAACCCAGGAGCAGCCGGAACGCTTCCTGCCCGGCGACCCCGACCGCGTCGCCGTCTATCTGCCCATGAGCTACCAGCTCGGAGGCTACACGCTCTACGTCCCTCCCGACAGGGTCGAGCAGTTGCCCGATACGACCGTTGAGGAACTGCTGAAGCTTTGCCTGACCGCCGGCGTCGGCACGCCAAAGCGGGGGCAGAAAGCCATGAAGGATATCGAACTCCCGGGGGCGCGCCAAGGGGAGGCATCCCAGCCGGGGGAAGGAGGCGAGACCGATGACCCTCAGGGAGATTGACTACCGCCGGAACCTGGACGACACACTGGAGCAGATGCAGTCGTACGGCCTCCTGCTGACCAGCACAACACCCGAGGAGGACGGCGAGGACAATGTCATGACCATCGGCTGGGGCAGCGTGGGCGTCGTGTGGGGGCGGCCCATGTTCCTGGTCTACGTCCGCCCGTCGCGCCACACCTTCGGCAACGTCGAGGCGACGGGCGAGTTCGTGGTCAACGTCCCGACTGACGAGATGGCGGACATCTGCCTGGAGTGCGGGCGCCTGAGCGGCCGGGACGTCAACAAGTTCGTCAAGATGAACCTGACCCGCGAGCCCGCCCAGCAAGTGCGACCTCCCTTCATCGCCGAATGCGTGCGCCACTACGAGTGCGTGGTGCGGCACCGCAACGACGTCATAGACGCCGCCATAGACGACAAGATCCGCCGCGACTGCTACGCGGAGGGGAACTTCCACCGCGTCTTCTTCGGCGAAATCGTCAAGGCCCACGAGCGCACCTGAAGGGGCTGCCGTCAGGCAGCTTTCTCTTGCTCCCGGCGGATGCGCCCGCGGAGGAACTCCAGCAGGCCCTCCGGGTCGTCCGTTCCCACCACGATGGCGCGGGGCAGCCGCTGGCCCGGCACGGGCTTCAGCTTGATGCGCACCGCCGGCCCCCGCGAGCGCGCTGCGTAGACTCGCACCGGCCCGCCCCAGCGCACCTGCCAGCGGCGCAGCCGGAGCACGTCCGCGCGCTCCACCGACTCCATGTCCCAATACGGCAGGTCCGCCTGCACCAGCCTCAGCGGGCCGTACTCGATCGCCAGCGCCGAACCGGTGTCCGTCACCCGGACGTACAGGAACGCCAAGCCGAACCCCACCCCGAACACCGCTGCAAACCACGGCAGCACCAGCAACGAGGGCGACGGGTCCCAATCCCGCCACAGCACAGCCGTGCTCACCACCGCGCTGGCAACGCCCAGCAACAGCACGACCACCGCCATCGGGCAGACCTCCTTGTGGTCATACTGGGGCATCGGATGGGTTCTCACGTGGTGAGACAGGCTTCGCACTGGTTCAGGGCGCCCTCTCGACGTCTACACAGTTTGTCGCAGTGGCGCTGGGTGCGCAACCGCAGCCGTTGGGCGGGGCGCGCCCGCCAGATGAGCGGCGGCCAAGCCCTGCGGCGTGCGGGACCGTCTTTCTGAGAGGAAAGAGCCTTGACATGGGGCCAAAGAAGCGGTATGGTAACGTTACAGTTGGTAACGTTACCGTAAGAGACGATGGATAGCCCCGATTCCCACCGCTACTACGAGCTGAAGATCCTCGAACACGTCGAGGGCCGGCCCGACCTGCCCCGGCGCACGGCCGCCAGCAAGCTGGGCGTCAGCGTGAAGCTGGCCCACAAGCTGCTGACGGGCCTGGTGGAGCGCGGGCTGCTGCACGTGAAGAAGGAGAACGCCCGCCGGTGGCTCTACTTCCTGACCCCGCAGGGCGTGGCCGAGAAGGCGCGCCTGACCCGCGAGTTCATCGAGTTCAGCCTGGAGTTCTACCGGGAGGCGCGCCGGCGCTCGGCCCGCGTCTGTCGCAGCCTGGCGGAGGCCGGCGCCGAGCGCATCGCCTTCCTCGGCCTCGGCGAACTGGCGGAGATCACCTACCTGGGAGTGCAGGAGTGGGGCCTGGAGCTGGTGGAGGTGTTCGACCAGCGGCGGGCGGGCAGGGAGTTCTTCGGCTGCACGGTGCGGCCGCTGTCCGCAGTGCCCGAGGCGAAAGCCGAGAGCATCATCGTGACCGCCTCGCATCCGGAGCATCCCATGCGGCCGGGTTTCCTGCCGGAGGAGGTCGAGGCGGATGAGCGCATGGTATGGATCTTCGGCCAGAGAGCGGCCGGCACCCCTGCCGGTGGGGGCGCGCCGCCGCATCCGATTGGGACTTAGGAGGCAACAGTGAGAGTACCCCCGCTGGACCTGCCGGCGCAGTACGCCGGGCTGAAGCAGGAGATTGATCGGGCCTTCGAGCGCGCGTGTGAGAACGCGTGGTTCAAGCTGGGGCCGGAGGTGGAGCGGTTCGAGCGCGACTGGGCGGAGCGCTGCGGCGCGGCGCACTGCGTGGCGGTCAACTCCGGCACCAGCGCCCTGCACCTGGCTCTTGAGGCCCTCGGCGTGGGAGCAGGGGACGAGGTCATCACCAGCCCGCTGAGCTTCTTCGCAACGGCGGAGGCCATCCTCTACACCGGCGCCCGCCCCGTGTTTGCCGACATCGAGCCGGAGACCTTCAACCTGGACCCGAGGGCAATCGCCTCCGTGCTGACTGACGCTGCCCGGGCCGTCATGCCGGTGCACCTGTTCGGCCACCCGGCGGACATGGACCCCATCCTGAGCATCGCGGCGGAGCACGATCTGGCGGTGATAGAGGACGCCGCCCAGGCCCACGGCGCGCTCTACAAGGGACGCCCGGTCGGCGCTGTCGGGCACGCCGGGGCGTTCAGCTTCTACGTGACGAAGAACCTGGGCGCGTTCGGAGAGGGCGGCGCGGTGGTGACGGATGACGCCGACCTGGCCGAGCGCATGCGCCTGCTGCGCAATCACGGCCAGTCCGGCGGCTACTTCCACAGCCTGGTGGGCTACAACTACCGCATGGCCGGCCTGCAGGGGGCCGTGTTGAACGTCAAGCTGCCACACCTGGACGAGTGGAACGCCCGCCGGCGCGAGATAGCCGAGCGCTACGCCGAGAGCCTCGCCGGGACGCCGCTCGCCCTGCCGCGGGAGGCGGACCACGCCCGCAGCTCGTGGCACCTGTACGTGGTGCGCTGCCCGGATAGGGACGCGCTGAAGGAGCACCTGGCGGGCGCCGGCGTGTGGGCCGGCATCCACTATCCGGTGCCGTTGCCGGACCTGGAGGCCCTGTCGGGCGGCGACCTGCGGGAGACGCCTATTCCCCAGACGCGCCGGGCCTGCGCGGAAGTACTCACGCTGCCAGTTTTCCCGGAGATGACCGACGCCCAGCAGGACTACGTGATTGAGGCGGTCAGGCGGTTCTACGACTGAGGCTCACACAATGGCGACGCGGCGCGACAGGCAGGCGGAGCGGATAACCATCCGCCGCCCGAACCAGCGGCACGAGCTGGGCTGGTTCCGCACCTGGGCGGTCATGTTCCGCAACGTGATGGAGTCGCGCGACCTGATCTGGCAGTTGTTCAAGCGGGACTTCCTGGCCCAGTACAAGAAGTCGTTCATCGGGTTCACCTGGATCTTCTTCGCACCGGTCATGGGCATCGTGTCGTGGCTGTTCCTGAAGGAGGCCCAGGTGCTGCGGCCGGGGGACGTGGGCGCGCCGTTCGCCCTGTACGTCCTGGTGGGCAGCTCCATATGGGGCCTGTTCATGGGCTTCTACCACGGCTCGAAGAACACCCTCAGCGCCGGCCAGCAGCTCGTGATGAAGGTCAACTACCCCCACGAGGCGCTGCTGTTCAAGCAGGCGGCCCAGCGGCTGGCCCAGTTCAGCCTGACCTTCCTGGTGCTGATGGCCGCCATGGCGCTCTACCGCCGCCCGCTGCACTGGGAGCTGCTGCTGCTGCCGCTGGCGTTGCTGCCGCTTGTGTTGTTTGCCTCGGCGATCGGGCTGGTGCTTTCGATGGCCTCGATTGTGGCGGTGGACTTCACCCGGATCTTCAGCCGCGGCATGGCGTTCCTGATGTACGTCACGCCGGTGATCTACGCGCCGAACGCCATCCGGATCGAGAACCCGGCGCTGCGGGGGCTGGCCGCGCACGTGCTGGAAATCAACCCTCTGACTTACCTGGTGGGCTGCCCGCGGAACCTGCTGCTGCACGGCACGCTGAACGACCCGACGGGGTTCTATGAGCCGTGGAGTTTCCTCGTTTGGAGCGCCGGCGCGGTGGTGCTGTTCATGGTTTCGTGGCGGCTGTTTTTCGTCAGCGAGCACATGATTGTGGAGCGGATGTTGTGACGACGGCGGGGAGTGTGCCGGAGTCGGAGACCTGAATGGAGAGGCAAGAGACTGTGCCCACAGCAACTGAACAGCTCAACAAGCGAACAACGGGCAGCTCTGCTGGCGCGGCGCTGGGCGACGGCGTTGTCCTCTCCGTGCGCGACGTGTCCAAGAAGTTCTGCAAGACGCTCCGCCGCAGCATGGCCTACGGCATCGTGGACATGTCGAAGAACCTGCTGGGCATCCCGCCTGACTCCAGCCGTCTGCGCAAGGGGGAGTTCTGGGCGGTGGACGGGATGAACTTCGAGTTACGGCGGGGGGACACGCTCGGCCTGATCGGGCCGAACGGCTCGGGCAAGACGACGCTGCTGCGCCTGATAGCCGGCATCTTCCCCCCTGACCGGGGGGAGATAGCGGTGCGCGGCCGGGTGGGCGCTCTGATCTCATTGGGGGCCGGCTTCCACCCTCACATGACCGGCCGGGAGAACATCTATCTGAACGGTTCGATCCTGGGCATGAGCCGGCGGGAGATAGGCGAGCACTTCGACGAGATCGTGGAGTTCAGCGAGCTGGAGGACTTCATGGACACCCCCGTCAGTGCCTACTCCTCCGGCATGAAGGTCCGGCTCGGCTTCAGCATTGCCATCCACATCAACCCGGACGTCCTGCTGATAGACGAGGTTCTGGCCGTGGGGGACTTCGCTTTTCGGGCCAAGTGCCTGGAACGGATGGACGAGCTGCGGCAGTCCGGAACAACTATTC
>CAYFVS010000414.1:0-2525 GCA_964346565.1 uncultured candidatus Brocadiaceae bacterium
TGGTGGCACTGGTATCGTCCACCGTGTGGGCGGCGCCGGTCACGCAGCAGATCAAGATGGACTACTTCGGCTACCGGCCGAACGACACCAAGATAGCCATCTTCACCACCGACC
The DNA here is from genome assembly GCA_964346565.1 of uncultured candidatus Brocadiaceae bacterium. Taxonomy (GTDB): domain Bacteria; phylum Planctomycetota; class Brocadiia; order SM23-32; family SM23-32; genus JAWOCH01. The sequence continues at coordinate 115 of CAYFVS010000414.1, forward strand.
CGGGCGGCACTGTGGAGGTGCGTACCACCTCTGACAGCGTGGTCTACACCGTCCCCACCGACGGCGGCTCCATAACAAGCATGGGGGCGGATGGCCAGCCGACGGGCGACAACGTCTGGCAGGTGGACTTCAGTGGTTTCACGACTGCCGGCTCGTACCGGCTCTACGTCCCCTCATGGGGTGAGCAGTCCTACGACTTCGACCTTGCCGACGACGTGTACAACGACGCTGGCAGGGTCTCGCTCAAGACCTACTACTACCAGCGTTGCGGCGTGGCCCACTCGGAGCCCTACGCCGACGCGCGGTGGGCCGACCCCAACGTCTGCCACGACTACCTGACGGCGGTCACGGCCGCCTCCGGAGAGCCCGACTACGGGACTCTGGACCTGAGCGGCGGGTGGCACGACGCCGGCGACTACAACAAGTACGTCTGGGGTGACCTCGAGCTTGCGATACAGATGTTGCTGCTGGGTTACGAGAACAACCCCGATGTGTTCTTCGACGGCCAGCTCAACATCCCGGAGAGCAGCAACGGCGTACCGGACATCCTCGACGAGGTGAAGGTCGAGATCGACTGGCTGCTGAAGATGCAGATGCCGGGCGGCGAGGTGCTCTCCCGCGTATGGGATAACTACGGGGGAGCCCCGGATCCGTGCCCGCCCTCCAACGCGGTGAACCCGCACAACTACTACGGCCCCGACCTGCAAGCGGGTGCTGTGTTCACCGGCTGCGTGGCCAAGTTCGCCCGCATCTGCGAGGCAGAGGGCGACCCGTACGGCAACGTGGCAACACTTCAGCAGGCCGCAACTGACTGCTGGAACAACTACCTGCTGGGCCAGGGCGACTCCGACCTGAAATGCTGGGCCGCTGCGGAGCTGTGGCGACTGGACCAGAGCGTAACCAGCGCCAGAGACTACGTGGAGGGCTACATGCCGAACTCCTGGTCCGGTTTCTGGCCTTACGGCTATCACGCGACCTTCCACGCCGCCCTGGCGTACATGGAGACGCCGGGCGCCAACTCCACCATCGTTAACAACATGATGAACGGCTTCTCTGGTTGTGTGAACCAGCACTTCGACGCGCGCGGCCCCTACCGCGACTCGATGTTCGACTGGGCCTACCACTGGGGCAGCAACAAGTGCCGCGGCTCGTGGGGCGTGTTGATGACCGAGGCCGCACGCCTGGGCGCCACCGGCTCGCACAGTGCCGCCGAGTGCATGGATCTGGCGCAGGACTACCTGCACGCCTTCCATGGGCAGAACCCCATGCGCATGGTCTACCTGACCAACATGGCGGACTACGGCGGAGAGCACTCCTCCTACCAGTTCTTCCACTCCTGGTTTGGCACGCCCAGTGACGCGGAGTCGGAAGCCTGGTACATCGGCCTGCCGCCGGGCGTGACGGAGCCCGACTTCCCTTACTTCAAGGGGACGGACAACTTCGGCGTCTCCGACGACAACTACTCCGACTCCGGTCCATGCCCCGGCTTCGTGGTGGGCGGGCCGAACAAGGACTACGGCGGTACCGCCGAGCCCCCGAAGGGAGAGACCTACTACGAGCGCTTCTACCGAGACTGGTGCGACGACTCATGGCAGGGCGGCTCGGGCGCACAGACCTGGGAGATAACCGAGAACTCGATCGCCTACCAGGGGCCCTACGTTGGGCTGGTCGCCGCTTTCATGTCCAGCGGCGGCGGCGACACCACCCCGCCGGCAGCACCGACCGGTCTGAGCGCGACCGCCGTCGGCCCCAGCCAGATTGACCTGGACTGGGACGACAACACTGAGCCCGATCTGGGCAGCTACAGAGTCTACCGCTCCACCACCAGCGGCGGAGGCTACGCGCAGGTCGCCACGGTCTATGGCGCCAGCAACCACCAGGACACCGGCCTCTCGCCCTCGACTACGTACTACTACGTGGTCACGGCCGTGGACACGTCGTCCAACGAGTCCGGCTACTCCAACGAGGCCAGCGCCACCACCGAGGCGGGGGACACCACGCCGCCGGCCGCACCAACGGGTCTCGTGGCCACGGCGATCAGTTCCAGCCAGATTGACCTTGACTGGGACGACAACACCGAGCCCGACCTGGACAGCTACAACGTCTATCGGGACACCGTCCAGATCGCCACGGACGTCGCCACAAGCAGCTACAGCGACACGGGGCTCAGTGCCGCAACGCAGTACTGCTACACGGTGACGGCTGTTGACACCTCGGACAACGAGTCGGCGGACTCCAACCAGGACTGCGCGACGACGCAGTCCGACGGCCAGTCGCCCTACGGCGGCATCCCCTGGGCCATCCCCGGCACGATCGAGGCCGAGGACTACGACGAAGGCGGCGAAGGGGTTGCCTATCACGACGCCGATTCGGGCAACAGCGGCGGTGCTTACCGCAGCGAAGACGTCGAC
>CAYFVS010000415.1:0-5303 GCA_964346565.1 uncultured candidatus Brocadiaceae bacterium
ATGAACTTGGGCCGAGAGCTTCTGCATTGATGCACCATCAGAAAAGCACCGAATGTCTTTGTCAAGTAGAAACGTAACACAGTACAAGGTAGTTCATATGCTGAAGGAAACGCTGCCAACAGGGGCCCGCTCGCTTGGATGGAGACGCCCCCCCTGCCCTCGGAAGCTGCCGCAGCCCCTTTGCCTGCCTCGTCCTAGCGGCTTGTGCATGGCCTCTCGATGCCTGCATTAGCTTCCGGTCGAGCGGTAGTGCCGGACCCCGAAGCGCCAGATTCTGAGCGCCGCGAGCAGGAAGACTACCCCGATGGCCGGGGCGCCCCACTGGAACCACACCGGAGAGCCCAACGGCTCCGGACGGCCCAGGATGGCGTGGGCCGGGAAGTAGGTCACGCAGGCCAGCGGAACCACGAACGTGAAGAAGCGCCGGAACCAGGCCTTGTAGATGATCAGCGGATACTGCGCCGTCTCCACCCCGCCGTAGGTCACGGTGTTGACTATCTCCAGGGTCTCGGTCGTCCAGAACGCCAGCGTCGCCTGAAGCACCAGCAGCCCGTAGAACAGGCAGGCCCCGCCCAGAATGGCGAAGATCAGCACGCCGACCCGCGCCGGCGTCCACTGCACTTCGAGCGCGACCGTGGCGTAGATCAGCACCGCGAACCCCTGGCTGAAGCGCCCGACGCGGCGCAGCGTCAGCTCCTGACCGGCCAGTTGGAGGGCCGTGCTGCGGGGCCGCAGCAGCAGGCGGTCGAACCCGCCCGACTTGACCATCTGGTGGAAGGCGTCGAACCCCCGCGAGGTGGCGTCCGCCAGGGCGAACGCGCAGTTTATCATCCCGTAGAACAGCGCCACCTCCGGCAAGCTCCAGCCCTCCAGGCTGCCGAACCGGTCGAACAACGCCCAGATGCCCACGAACTCGATGATGTTGACCATGAACTGGCCCACCGACTGCATGAGGAACGAGGCGCGATACTGCATCTGGGAGCGGAACGAGGCCCCGATGTAGCGCAGATAGAGCCGGCCGGGATTGTGCATGGTCACCCTCCCTGGACCACGAGCCGGCGCGTCCCGCGCGCGAGCAGCCACCGGCCGGCCATGACCAGCGCCGCCGTCCAGCCCAACTGGTGCGCTAGCACCCCGAGGAGCTGCCCGGGCGGGATGTGCCCCATGTAGAGCCGGAACGGCACGTCCATCAGGCCACGGAACGGCAGCAGGCGGATGATGGGCTGCGCCCAGTCCGGGAACAGCGGCAGCGGTATGATCAGGCCGCTGAAGATGGTCGCCGCCGCCGGCAGCAACATGCCGATGCCCTCCCCCGAGATGGTCCAGAACATGCTGACGGATACCAGATTGGTGATGGCCGCGCTGAGCAGGACGGCCGCGACCGTCGCCGCGGCCCACGCCCCGCCGCTTGCTGCCGAGGCCGGCGGCTGCAACCCCAGGAACAGCATGGCCACGATGAACATCGGCAGAGCGCGCAGCACCGCCGGCGCGGTCCGCCAGGCGATGGAGCGCATGTACCAGTAGGCGTAGAGGTCCACCGGCCGGAGCATCTCGTAGGCGACGTTGCCGGAACGGATCAGCCCGGCCACCTCCCGATCCACGTTCCACGGCAGCAGGGCGAGCGTTGCCTGCCCGAGCCACACGTAGGTGACAACCTGGGGGTACGTCATCGGCTGCGCGGCGGTGGTCGAGCGGTAGAAGGCGGCCATGATCATCACCCGTATCAGCCCCCAGAAGAGCTGCGTGGCGAACCCTGCCGCCGCTGCCGCCCGGTACTGCAGCAGCGTGCGGAACCGCGCGCTCAGCACCGCCAGGTAGGACCTCAAGTTCTCGCCCTCCCGTAGAGTTCGGCGATGATGTGCTCGATGGGCGGGTTCTCCACGAACAGGTCGCTGACGGCGTGCTGCGCCGTGACGCGGGCGATCAGCTCGGCCGCCGAGACGCGGGAGGGGTCGAACCGCAGGTGCACCCGGTGGCCGTCATGGCGGATCACCGTGGCCTCAAGGTCGCTCACCTGTTCGCCCTCCTCGACCCGGTCCACGGTCAGCCACCGCTCCGGGGTGACCTTCGCACGCAACTCGGCCAGCGTGCCGTCCATCAGGATGCGTCCCTCGTTGATGACTATCACCCGGCGGCACAGCTCCTCGATGTCGTCCATGTCGTGCGTGGTGAGCAGGACGGTGACGCCGCGCTCGCGGTTCAGCTCGCGGATGAAGTCACGCACGGCCAGCTTGCTGACCGCGTCCAGGCCGATGGTGGGCTCGTCCAGGTAGAGCAGGGCGGGGGAGTGGAGCAGGGCGGCCGCCAGGTCGCAGCGCATCCTCTGCCCCAGGCTGAGCTGGCGCACGGGCGTGTCCAGCAGGGGGCCGAGTTCCAGCATCTCCGTCAGCTCGTCCACGTTGCGCCGATATACCGTATGCTCCACGCGGTATATCTCCCGCAGCAGCTCGAACGATTCCACCACGGGCAGGTCCCACCAGAGCTGGGTGCGCTGGCCGAAGACGACGCCGATCCTGCGCACGTACTCGGCCCGCTCCCGCCAGGGCACGTGGCCCAGGGCCTCTGCCCGGCCGCCGTCCGGCACCAGGATGCCGGACAGCACTTTGACCGTGGTGGACTTGCCGGCGCCGTTCGGGCCGATGTAGCCCACCACTTCGCCCGCTTCGATGGCAAAGGAGATGCCGTCCAGGGCCCGCACGGTGCGGTGGCGTCGGCGGACCAGGCCGCGGAACGCCCCCCACAGCCCTGGCCGGCGCTCGGCCACGCGGAACGTCTTCACCAGATCCTCGACGAGTATCTGAGGCACGAGGTCCCCCCTGGGCGCAGCGGAAAGTGGGGCCGAGAGGGCCCCGCCCACGACGGGATCGCGGCGCGAGGGCCGGCCGTGAACGCACCTGCATCGTCGGCGCGGCAGAGATGGAATGCCCCCGGAGACAGTGGGGACCGACGAATCATACTCGAAACGCTCGGGCCCTTCAACTAAGCCGGCTCGCTTCCTTCACCACGGAGACACGGAGACCACGGAGGACACGGAGAACAACACGGATCGGGGGTCAACGGCGGCGTGGTGCCCTACAGTACGCGCCGCACGATGCCGTCCTTCAGCACGGGTACGTTGAAGTTCACCAGTAGGCCAACTCGTTTCCCGCTCAGTCGCATGTAGGTCAGTGGCTGGGCTTCGTGCACCGGCAGGACCTCCGCGACTGCCTTAAGCTCCACGACAACGGCGTTCTCAACAAGTACGTCAATGCGGCAGTCGCTTCCGAGCAGGACCCCTTTGTAGCGGATCGGCACAGGTGCCTGGCGTGTGAAGCTCACCTCGCGCAGAGACAGCTCATGGCAAAGAGCTTCCTCGTATACAGACTCAAGCAGGCCGGGCCCCATTTCTCTGTGAACCTCCATCGCAGCCCCGATCACCTGTTCAGTTACGTCATCTGCCAGTAGCAAGCCCGTTGCCCTTCGCGCTTTGCTGTTCAGACCGATACGCCTTTCCTCCGTTCTCCGTGTCTCCGTGGTTCCCCCGGCTTTGTCCGGTCAGATGTGCGCCTCGGTGATGCGGCCGACGGCCTGTTCGATGACCTCGTCCGGGTAGGTCAGCGAGATGCGGAAGAAGCCCTCCCCCCACTGGCCGTAGCCCCGGCCGGGGGTGACCACCACGCCGGCCTCCTCCAGCAGTCGGCGGGCGAACTCCCCGCTGCGGCCACCGTATCCCTCCGGCACCGGCACCCAGACGTAGATGGTGGCCTTCGGCGGCTCAAGCGACCAGCCGCTGGCGTTCAGCGCCTCGACCACCATGTCCCTGCGGCGGCGATAGACGGCGTTGATGGGCGCCGTCAGCTCCTCCGCCATGGACAGCGCCTTCGCCGCGGCGAACTGCACGGGCCGCATGGTGCCGTTATCTGTGTTCTCCTTGACGGTGCGCAGAGCGGCCACCGCCGAACGGTTGCCTGCCAGGCAGCCCACCCGCCAGCCGGTCATGCACAGCGCCTTGCTCAGGCTGAACAGCTCGACGGCCACCTCGTCGGCCCCCTCGACCTGGAGGACGCTCGGCGCCTGGTACCCGTCGTAGGTGTTCTCCGTGTAGGCGGCGTCGTGGGCGATGAGGATGTCGTTGGCCCGTCCGAACTCGACGGCCCGCTCGAAGAACTCCAGCGGCGCTGTGGCCGTGGTGGGGTTGTTGGGGTAGTTCAGCCAGAGCACCTTCGCCAGGCGCCGGACCTCGGCCGGGATGGCCTCGAAGTCCACCAGGAAGTCGTTCTCCCCCAGCAGCGGCGCCTGGTAGGTGACCGCCCCGGCGAAGACGTGCCCGATGTTGTAGGTCGGATAGCCGGGGCATGGAGCGATGGCCAGGTCGCCGGGGTCCAGCAGGGCCAGGGCGAACTTCGCGATGGCGTCCTTCGCGCCCATGGTGGGCAGGACCTGATCTTCGGCCAGGTGCACGCCGAAGCGGCGGCGGTAGAACTCCCGGAATGCCTCCGGCAGCTCCTCGACCGGCCGGTCGCAGCCGTAGCGGTGCCGGTCAGGGTCGGACTCGTCCCGCACGGCGCGGCACAGCTCCTCTACCACGGGGTCGGGAGTAGGGAGGTCCGGATCCCCTATGCCCAGGCTGATGACCTCGACGCCCCGGTCGCGCGCGGCGGCTATGCGGCGGCGCAGGTCGGCGAACAGGTAGGGCGGCAGCTTGCGAAGGCGCTGGGGCGTTTCGATCTCCATCGTTCCGGTGTTCCTCCTCAGGTCATTGGGCCGCTCACTGCGCCAGTAGCCTTCCCACGGCCACTAACTGCACGCAGACGGCCAGAAGCTCGGTGGCCTGGCGGACCTCCGCCAGTGGGGGGAAGGTCGGCGCGATGCGGATGTTCCGGTCGCGTGGGTCCTTCCCGTAAGGGAAGGTGGCCCCGGCGGGGGTCAGCCGCACGCCGGCCTCCCCCGCCATCTGCACGACGCGGCTCGCGCAGCCCTCGGGCACGTTGACGCTGATGAAGTAGCCGCCCTCCGGTTTGGTCCATTCGGCGATGCCCTTCCCGGCCAGTTCGGCGCGAAGGGTGCCGACCACCGCGTCGAACTTGGGCTTCAACACCTCGGCGTGCCGGCGCATCTGCTCCAGGATGCCCTCCATGCTGCCCAGGAACCGCACGTGGCGGAGCTGGTTCAGCTTGTCCGGCCCGATGGTGCGGGCGGCCATGTGGTGCACGAACCACTCCAGGTTCCTCTTGTCAGCGGCCACCATGCCCAGGCCGGCCCCGGCGAAGGTCACCTTGCTGGTAGAGCCGAAGATCAACGGCCTGTCGGGGCTGCCGGCGGCC
>CAYFVS010000416.1:0-2926 GCA_964346565.1 uncultured candidatus Brocadiaceae bacterium
ACCGGAGTTCCTCTGCCAGGTGGTGGAGGCCGTCATTGACGCCGGCGCCACCACCGTCAACATCCCCGACACGGTCGGCTACGCCGTGCCCCACCAGTTCGCCGAGCTGATCCGGACGCTCATCGAGCAGGTGAGCAACATCGGCCGCGCGGTTATCAGCGTGCACTGCCACGACGACCTGGGCATGGCCGCGGCGAACAGCCTGGCAGCGGTGCGCGCCGGCGCCCGCCAGATCGAGTGCACCGTTAACGGCCTGGGAGAGCGGGCCGGCAACTGCGCGTTGGAGGAGGTCGTGATGGCGCTTCGCACTCGGGAGGACTACTTCGGCGCGGCCACGGGCGTGGAAACTCGCGAACTCATCAACGCCAGCCGGCTGGTCGCCAGCGTGACCGGTGTGCACGTGCCGCCGAACAAGGCCATAGTCGGGCGCAACGCGTTCGCCCACGAGGCGGGCATCCACCAGGACGGCCTCCTGAAGAAGAAGGCCACCTATGAGATAATGCGCCCCGAGGACATCGGCCTGGAGGAGGGCCGCCTTGTGCTGGGCAAGCACAGCGGGCGCCACGCGTTCAGCAACCGGCTGGAGGAGCTCGGCGTGCGCCTGGACGAGGAACACCTCCAGCACGCGTTCGAGGAGTTCAAGCGCCTGGCCGACAAAAAGAAGGAGATCTACGAAGAGGACCTGGAGGCTCTGGTCCGTGAGCAGATGGAGGAGGTGCCGCAGGTATTCCGACTGGTCAGCTTCCACGTGACCAGCGGCATCAGCGTCACGCCGACCGCTACGGTCGCCGTGGAAGTGGCCGAGGAGGGAACCCGCACCGACGCGGCCATCGGGGACGGACCGATTGACGCCGTCTACCGGGCCATTGACCGCATCACGGGCTTCCGGTGCGAGCTGCGGGACTTCGGCATCCGGGCCATCACCAAAGGCAAGGACGCCATGGGCGAGGTGTCATTGGAGGTGACCTCGAACGGGTTCACCGAGCACGGCCGGGCGGCCCGCACCGACATCATCGAGGCCAGCGCCCTGGCCTACCTCGTCGCCGTCAACAAGCTGCGCAAACGCATGACGAGCGACGCGGGCACTGAGCGGAAGCCGCACGGCATGTAGAAGGCTGGACGGCGAGCCCGGCCTACAGCGCCGGCTCGTCTATGTCCGGGAGCTCCGGCTCCGGTGCCCTTGCGGCTCGTTTCCTGGTCGAGGCGCGCTGGAGGCCGGTGAGAGCGGTCATACCAGCGCTGAGCAGAAAGACCAATGCGCCCACGAGGCCCACGGCCCACATGAGGCCGGTCGGTGTGTTGGCCACGAACTCGGCGGCGGCCGCGCTGGCCTGTTCGAGCGCCCCGGGATTCTGGGCGAGGATCGTCGCCACGCACGAGTTGATGTGAGCGAAGTAGATCAAGGGAGCGATCATGCAGACCGCACCAGCGATCATCCCGACGATGTATGCTGCCATGGTCACCTCCTCGTCTGAGCCCGCGTCCGTGGGATTGCCGGCTCGCCGGAACGGCCCGGCGGCTAACCTGATTCTACGGCCTGGGCCACCATGCGCGCAAGCCAATCCAGAACCTTCTACAAGGTGACACAGCCATGCAGCCGCAGTACTACCCCGACCGAGAGCAGTTCCGCCAGCTATGCGGTGAGGGCAACGTCGTGCCCGTCTACCGCCAGCTCATGGCCGATGCCCTCACCCCCGTGCTGGCCTTCCAGAAGATCAGCCGCGACGGGCACGCCTTCCTCCTGGAGAGCGCCAGCGGGCCGGAGAAGATCGGCCGCTACTGCTTCCTGGGTTGCTCCCCGTTCGCCCTGTTCCGCGCCACCGGCGGCCAGGTGACCATCCGGGAAGGCGGCGAGACGCGCTCGGTGCAGGCGGACAACCCGCTGGACGAGTTCGGCGCTTACCTGGACCGTTTCTCTCTCGTGCCGGTGGAGGGGCTGCCCCGCTTCTCCTGCGGCGCGGTCGGCTACATGGCCTACGACGTGGTGCGGTTCGTGGAGCGCCTGCCGGACTGCCCGCCGGACGACCGCGCCCTGCCGGACATCTTCTTCATGTTCTTCGACCAGGTGGTCATCTTCGACCACCTGAACAAGACCATCAAGGTCGTCTGCAGCCAGCGCACCGAGGGCCGGGATCCGGACGCGGCCTACCGCGAGGCCGTGGAATGCGTTGACGGGCTCATAGAGCGGCTCAGGACACCCGTCAGCGCCGTGACCGACGACATCGAGCCGTCCGGCGAGATCGCCCTCCCCTACGAGAGCAACTTCCGCAAGGAAGACTACCTGGAGGTCGTGCGCGCGGCGAAGGAGTACATCCGGGCCGGCGACATCTTCCAGGTCGTCCCCAGCCAGCGCCTGGTCACCCGCACCGAGGCGCGGCCGTTCCAAATATACCGTGCTCTCCGGGTGATCAACCCCTCTCCCTACATGTTCTACCTGCACATGGGGGATCTGAAGCTGATCGGCTCCAGCCCGGAGGTGATGGTCCGCGTGGAGAACCGTCAGGTCACCGTGCGGCCCATCGCCGGCACCCGCCCCCGCGGCGAGACCGAGGAGGAAGATCAGCGCCTGGCCACCGAGCTGCTGGCCGACCCCAAGGAACGGGCGGAACACATCATGCTGGTGGACCTGGGCCGCAACGACGTCGGCCGCGTCAGCAAGTACGGAACCGTCAGCCTCGACGAGCGGATGGTCATCGAGCGCTACAGCCACGTGATGCACATCGTCTCGAACGTCAGCGGCCAGCTACGGGACGACCTGAGCGCCCTGGACGCGCTGAAAGCCTGCCTGCCCGCCGGGACCTTGAGCGGCGCGCCGAAAGTCCGGGCGATGGAGATCATTGACGAGCTGGAACCCACCAAGCGCGGCCCCTACGGCGGGGCGGTCGGCTACTTCGACTTCAGCGGCAACATGGACACCTGCATCACG
>CAYFVS010000417.1:0-4317 GCA_964346565.1 uncultured candidatus Brocadiaceae bacterium
ACGCCAATCGTCAGCCACTTCCGGGAGCTGAAGCAGCAGGGGCGGATCTCCGAAGCCGCCTACGAGAGGATCACCTGGCGCAACGCCGGGAGGCTGCTCGGCCTCGACCTGGAGCGCACCGAGTCCACTTCCCCGGAGACAGACTTCCTGACGGGCCATTGACGAACTCGCTCATCCAACGCCGCGCCTTGTCCGGTGGGGACGCCGGACTTACCCATCCTTCGCCAAGCTCCTGAGAGCCCGCGCTATGCCGGAATACGAGACGCTCCAGCGTGAGCTGGGCAGCGGGTGGAACACGTGGAACACCTTCAGCGTCTTCAGCCACGTGCATCTGCCGGAGGGCTTCGCTCTCAACCTGACCTTCAAGGACGCAAGCAGCGGGGCGGTGCTCCGCAGCGGCTACATCGGCCACTACGCGCAGACGGCGGACAACGACCTGACCGTCCCCGGCCCGCGCAGCTACGACGGGCGCTACACGGAGCTGGAGGTCACCTGGCGCGGCAACCGCTTCACCGTGCAGAGCGCCACGGACGGCGACGACCTGGTGCTGCTGGTCAGTCCCCAGGAGGACTCCGGCCCACCCCCGCTGGTGGCCGCGGAGGCGGCGCTCTTGTGGAACCTGCCCGGTCGGCTCGCACGCGAGGATGACGCCCTGGTCGCCGAGTGCCCCGGCGGGCAGTTCCGCGCCTTCGCCACTGCCGAACCTGAGCGCGACCCCTACCTTCAGGCGGGCGGACCGTATCTTGCCCTGCGCCTCGACGCGCCCGTGGGCGTCTCGACCGGCCGGCGCCGCGACCTGGGCGAGATACAGCAGATCGTCGAGCGCCGCCGCGCCGAAGTCCTGGCAGAGCGTCGCCGCTACGGCGACCTGGCGGAGGTCTACGACGCCATGCAGACCTGCCTGGCGTGGAACACCATCTGCGACCCCCTGCACGGGCGCGTTGTCAGCCCGGTCAGCCGCGTGTGGAACCTGGGCTGGAACGGCTACGTGCTGTTCTGCTGGGACACCTACTTCGCCGGGCTGATGGCGGGGCTGGACAACCGCGAGCTGGCCTACGCCAACGCCGTCGAGATAACCCGCGAGATGACCGGGCGGGGCTTCGTGCCCAACTTCGCCTCCGGCAGCCGGGGCAGCTCGGAGGACCGCTCCCAGCCGCCGGTCGGCTCCCGCACCGTGCTCCAGCTCTACCGGCGCTGGGGGGACCGCTGGCTCCTGGACGAGGTCTTCGACGACCTGCTGCGCTGGAACCGATGGTGGGCCGACAGCCGCATGACCGGCCGCTGGCTCGGCTGGGGCTCGAACGCCTACACGGGCCGCCTGGGCCAGCGAGAGGGCGGCACGCTGAAGGACGCCATCCTCGAAAGCGGCCTGGACAACTCGCCCATGTACGACCACGCCTCGTTCGACCCGGACGCCGAGGCCATGCAGATGGCCGACGCGGGCCTGAACGGGCTGTACGTCATGGACTGCCGCGCGCTGGCGGAGATTGCCGCCACCCTCGGCCGGAGCCAGGAGGAGACGGAACTGCGCGGGCGCGCCGGGCGATTCGCAGAGGCCCTGGAGGAGCTGTGGGACGAGGGAGCGGGCATCTACCTGAACCGCCACACCGACACCGGCAAGGCGAGCCCCTATCTGTCGCCGACCAACTTCTACCCCCTCTGCGGTGGGGTGCCCTCGCAGGCCCGGGCCGGGCGGATGGTCAACGAGCACCTGCTGAACCCGGACGAGTTCTGGGGCGAATGGGCGCTGCCCTCCATCAGCCGGAAGGATGCCGGCTTCGAGGACCAGGCCTACTGGCGCGGGCGCGTGTGGGGACCGATGAACCAGATAGTCTACTGGGGGCTGACCGAGTACGACCTGCCGGAGGCCCGGCGGCGGCTCGCCGACGCCTCCGACCGGCTGCTGCTCAAGGAGTGGCGCGAGCACAAGCACGTGCACGAGAACTACAACTCGACGACCGGCGAGGGCTGCGACTCCAGCAGCAGCAACCGCTTCTACCACTGGGGCGGCCTGCTCGGCCTGATTGCCCTGACCGAAGCCGGCCACTACCAGCCGCGGACCTGACGGAGCCGGGGGCCGCGCGCAGTCAGTGCCGTTGAGGGTGCGATAGCGGGACGGCGCCCCTGGCCCCTGGAGCGCCGGATGGTCTGGGCAAGCGACGTATCGCGGCGCACGGGTCCTGCCAGCGGGGCGGCGAGACGCTGGCCGTCCCCCTGCGATACGTTGATTGAGGAAGATGCGTGTCATTCCTATAATCCGGGTGGTTACTCGACTGGGAGAAGGAGCATGAAGCAGAGGCACTTGCTGTGGGTCTGCGCCTTGGCGGCGGCTCTCTTGATCCTCGTTGCCGTTCTGATCCGCACAGCCACGGGTCCGGAAAGGCAGCCGGTGCCGGCGAAAGGGGAGGCGCTCCCATCGGGCCTGGAGCGCGCCTGGTCAGTGGAGGGGCCTTGGACCAGCGCTGTCTACGAGCCAGGCTCGGGGGTCATATATGCGGTCGGCCTCCGGGGCCAATGCGCAGAGCTTGGCCGCGATGGACAGATCCGACGCACGTTCAGGTTGGCCGAAGGCGAGGGCACCGTTGTCCGCCTCGCGGCCGCACCGGACGCCGGCGGCAGTGTGCTCCTCGTCTTCACCGGATGGCTGCACAAACTGAGCGCGTACGATACCGACGGCGAGCAGCTCTGGAGCTGCCCGGAGGGCAACGCGATTGATGACGTGTGGGCGCACGACCTCGACGGGGACGGCGCGGACGAGGTCATCGTCGGACACAACGGCTTCACCGGCCTGCACGTGCTGGACGGCCGGGGCAAACTCCTGTGGAAAACGACCTCGATCGGCAACGTGTGGCACGTCTGCGCTGGAGACGTGCTGGGGACCGGCAAGCCACAGGTCGTGACGACTTCGGCCGCCGGCCAGGTCCACATCTTCAGTGCGGAAGGTACGCCCATCAAGAACCTCGACCCAGGTCTCTACGCAAGTATGGTCCGCGTCGGTCCCCAGCCCGACGGTGGCGGGGCCACCATCTTCGTCGCCGGCACCAGGCAGCGCGCGCCCGGAGGCCCGGAGGAGACGGCTCTCGTCGCGTTGACGGGGGACGGGAAGCGCAGATGGACGCTCGCGCCGCCGGCGGCCGGAAGTGCCTCCATCCGATCGGCCGCCGTTGCGCCGCGGAAGCCGTGGCTTGCCATCGCCACGGACGGGCGCAACGTCCACGTGGTTGATACCGAGGAAGGCCGGATTCTCGCCAGTGCAGAGGGACAGGGGATCATGCCCACCGTGAGCTGGGCAGAGCCGGCGGAAGATGGTGAGCCCCTGCTCCTGGTGGGCACCGGAAAGGGCCTCAGCGCGTTTCACATCCAGAAGTGAAACCGGGCGGCTGGCAGCGCCGGGGAAACCGCGATGCACCAGGCAATCCCGCACGATTGAGCGCCCGATGGCCGCCGGTGCTGCTCTTTGCCCTCCTCCTGGTCAGTTCTGCTCCATTTGGGCGCGCCCGGGGCCTGGCCTGGGAAGCTTCTGCTCCTGACCACCGGCCAGCGGGGCGGTGCTATGGCGGCTCTCCGGCTTCCGCTTGACCTGCAGAGAGTGGCCGTGTAGAATGGAAGTAGTTTCGATATGTGGCGAAGTGACTAAGTAACATGCGGCGCGTAGTCGAACTGGCGAAAGCACTGGCCGAACGGAACCGCCTGCGGGCGCTCCACGCCCTCCGGGGACGCGAGCTGTGCGTCTGCCAGATCGTCGCACTCCTCGAGCTGGCGCCTTCCACGGTGTCGAAGCACATGTCCATCCTCCGCCGCGCTCGGCTGGTAGAGAGCCGCAAGAAGGGGCGCTGGGTTCACTACCGTCTGGCGGGCAAGGACGCCCCGTCGGAGGCCGCTGAGGCGCTGGACTGGGCCTTGCAGCATCTTTCCGGCACGGGCCAGGCCCGAAAGGACGCCGCCCGCCTGGAGGAGATCCTCAACACGGATCCGCAGCAGTTGTGCGCACTGCGGGAGGGGAAATGACATGAAGGATACACGAAGCAAAGAGGCGACTCGTCGCACGGTGCGGGACGCGTATGCGAAGATCGCCGGGGAGAGCCGGTCCTGCTGCGGGCCGGCTCCCTCGTGCTGTGGTGCCACGGCCCCGGACGCACTGGCGAAAGCCCTGGGCTACGAGGAGGCAGATCTGGCCGGCCTGCCCGAGGGGGCGAACATGGGCCTCTCTTGCGGTAACCCGACCGCGCTGGCTTCTCTGGAGCCGGGGGAGGTGGTGCTGGACCTGGGCAGCGGGGGCGGGCTGGACGTGTTTGTCGCCGCGCGTAAGGTCGGACC
>CAYFVS010000418.1:0-8415 GCA_964346565.1 uncultured candidatus Brocadiaceae bacterium
CTGCGCGTAGAACCACAGGAATACGAATCCTCCGAGCCAGGCCACTCCGATTGCGCTGAAGGTGACGAACGTCGTCCCGACCGAGCGGAACTGGAAGTAGAGGATCATGAAGATGATGAACAGGGCCACCGGCAGCACAACCGATAACGTTTTCTGCGCTCGGACCTGGTTCCGATAGCTTCCGGCGAACGTGTAGCTGACGCCCTCGGGCAGGGCGAAGTCCCCGCTCTCGATCTTAGCCTGCAAGTGTCGCTGGCACTGCTGGACCACGTCCACCTCTGCGTGGCCCTCCTTCTTGTCGAACACCACGTAGCCGGTCAGGAACGTGTCCTCGCTCTTGATGAGCATCGGCCCCCGCACGTAGCGGATCTCCGCGAGCTGCGCCAGCGGTATCTGGGTGCCGTCGGGGGCGGGCACCAGGATTCGGCCCAGCGTCTCCATCCGGTCGCGCAGTTCCCGCATGTAGCGCACGCGCACTCCGTAACGCTCGCGTCCCTCCACGGTAGTGGTGATCCGTTTCCCCCCGACGGCCACCTCGATGACGTCCTGCACGCGGCGGACGTGGATGCCGTAGCGCGCAATTGCCACCCGGTTGATGTCAATCTCCAGGTAGGGCTTGCCCACGATGCGGTCGGCCGTGACGGTATCCGGCTCGACGCCGGGCACCTCCTTGAGCAGGCGCTCAATGTCCAGTCCCGCCCGCTCGATGGACTCCAGGTCGGGCCCCCTGACCTTGACCCCCATGGGGGCCCTCATGCCGCTCTGGAGCATGACTATGCGCGCCTTGATGGGCATGAGCTTGGGAGCCGAGGTCGTGCCGGGAATCTGCGCTGCCTCGACGATCTCATCCCAGATGTCGTCGGGCGTCTTGATGTGGTCCCGCCACTGCCGGAACGGCCGCCCTTCGGGGTCCGGGATGAGCTTGCCGTCCTCGTCCCGGCCGAACCGACCGACCTCCCGATCGTAGCCGAACCGCATCCGGCGGCCGTTGCGGTCGGTGAGGTATTCCGGTTTGTAGTTGATGACGGTCTCCACCATGGAGATCGGCGCGGGGTCCAGGGGCGTTTGGGCACGCCCGACCTTGCCCACCACCGACTCCACCTCCGGGATGGCGCTGATTGCCATGTCCTGCTTGCTCAACACGTCCAGGGCCTCCCCGATGGAGGCGTGCGGCATGGTGGTGGGCATATAGAGGAACGAGCCCTCATCCAGCGGCGGCATGAACTCCTTGCCCAGTCCGGGGAAGGCCCCCGAAGCCCCAACCCAGAACGTGGTTTCCCTCACCTTCTCCCGTTCCAACCCCACCTGTTCTGCGGCAGCCGGCGCGAACGCGAACACCCGGTCGAACCCCTGCCAGACCGTCAGGCCGAACAGCACAATCCCCACGGGGGCCAGGAGGAACGGGAGCTTGTGCCTGAGCACGAGATGCAGCATCGGCCCGTAGAGGCGCTGAAAAGCGATGAAGAAGGCCAGGAACGCACCGATGAGGCCGAGCACGAAGGCCGAGTTCAGCAGCAATCCTTTCTCCGGGCCGAGCGGGACCCACTGCCGCGCCAGCAGCACCCCCACCCCGGCAGCTACGATCGCTGCCATCAGCAGCCTCTGCGAGCCGCGCAGAAGGCCCGGCAGCTTCTCACGGAAGAGATGGTACAGACCCACCAGCGCCACCAGCAGACCCGCCCACCAGGCGAGCACCAGCCCGGCGGGAACCGCGAGCACCACCAAAAAGAAGGCGCCAATCCGGCGAAGCCTGTCGGAGCCCGCCCTGCTGCCCAGCAGCAGGTGCGCGGCGGGCGGGATCACAGTCACCGAAAGTATCAACGCGCAGACCATGGCGAAGGTCTTGGTGAACGCCAGTGGCTTGAACAGCTTGCCCACCGCCCCGGTCATCGTGAAGACGGGCAGGAAGCTGACAACGGTGGTCGCGACAGCCGTCAACACCGCGCCGCCAATCTCGGTGGCACCCCGATAGACCGCCTCCAGGCGGTCCTCCTCCGGGTCGGCCTCCTCCAGATGCCTCAGGATGTTCTCGCAGATGAACACTCCCACCGCCACCATAGCGCCTATGGCGATGGCGATGCCCGAGAGGGCCACGATGTTCGCCACCACACCGAAGATCTTCATCGCGACGAACGTCATCAGCACCCCGAGCGGCAGCGTCAGGCTTATGAGCAGCGAGCTGCGCAGGTGCAGCACCATGATGACCACCACGATGATGGTGACCAGTATCTCCTCGGTCAGCGCCGAGCTGAGCGTTCCCAGGGTCTCGTAGATGAGCCCGGTGCGGTCATAGAAGGGGACGATCTTGATCTGGCTGGTTGTGACCCACTGGGGCCACTCCTGGCGGGGATGGCCCCGGAGCCATGCCAGCCAAGCGTCCTGGTCTGCCTCGCTGCTGGAGAATCCGGTGAAGCCCTGCTCGCGGGCGAAACGCCGCGCCTCGGCGATGGTCACTTCGTCCCAGTCGAGGACCGCCCTGGCGGGCAGGCCGGGCTCTATCTCGGCGATCTTCTCCTTGACGTTCTTGATGGCCTCCAGCGGGTTGAACCCGTAGCGCACGACCACGACGCCCCCGACGGCCTCCGCGCCCCCTTTGTCCAGCGCGCCCCGCCTCAGCGCCGGCCCCTGGCTGACGTGGGCGACGTCCTTGACGCGTATCGGCACATTGTCGGCAACCCGTACGACGGTGTTCTCGATGTCCTCGAGGCGTTCGATGAAGCCGAGCCCGCGTATGACGTACTCCACCCGGTTCAGCTCAATCGTGCGCGCCCCCACGTCCACGTTGGACATGCGGACGGCGTTGAACACCTGTTGGAGGGTCACCCCCTGGGCGCGCATGGCGTCCGGGTCCACGTCCACCTGGTATTCCTTCACGTGCCCGCCCACCGAGGCCACCTCGCTGACCCCCCCGGCGCTCAGCAGGGCGTAACGCACGTGCCAATCCTGCACGCTGCGCAGTTCCTGCAGGCCCCATCCCCCGGCCGGGTTGCCGTCGGGGTCACGTCCCTCCAGGGTGTACCAGTAGATCTGGCCCAGGGCGGTGGCGTCCGGGCCGAGCGCCGGCTTGACGCCGGACGGAAGCGTTCCGGGCGGCAGGCTGCTGAGCTTCTCCAGCACCCGGCTGCGCGACCAGTAGAACTCCACCTCTTCCTCGAAGATCACCAGCACCATGCTGAACCCGAAGGCGGAGCGGCTGCGGATGGTCTTCACGCCCGGAACCCCCAGCAGCGACACAGTCAGCGGATAGGTGATCTGGTCCTCCACGTCCTGGGGGGAACGCCCCATCCATCGAGTGAAGACAATCTGCTGGTTCTCGCCGATGTCCGGGATGGCGTCCACCGGCACGGGGTCGCGCGGCAGGGCGCCCAGGTCCCAGTCGAACGGCGCCACCATCATGCCCCAGCCCACGATGAACAGGACGAACAGTGCCACCACGAGCTTGTTCTCCAGGCATAAGCGGATCAGGCGGTCCAGGGGCGAGTGTGAGGGCCGCAGGTGCCCGCCGTTCGGCCCGAGCTGACGGTCATCGGGGCTCATCGCCCGCCCTCCGCCTGCGGCGTGCCGATCGGAATCTGCCCCGTGACTTCGCCGCAGGTCAGCATCGAAGAGCCGAAGTAGGGATTGCGCACCTGCGCGTCAGCCTGGAGCCAGTCGGCCCCGGCGCCGTCGGACGCCATCGGGCAGTGCAGCCTGTAGACCGGGCCAACATCCGCAGGCCCGAGGGCGGCAATGGTCCTGGCGAGGCCGTCAGTGAGCGAAGGCAAGTGCCCGCGGACAGCGGCCATGTCGCGCCCGGCCGCTGCCATCTGCTCCAGCGCTGTTTCCAGTCCCCCGGCAAGCTCCGCCCACCTCCGACCGGCCGCCTCGTCCCTGAGCAGATCGGCATCGAATGCGTCAAACGCCTCACGCAGGGCGCTCACGGCGACGGCCGCCCCCGGCGCATCGTCGCAGGCCAGGGCCTCGTGCAGATCGCGGTAGGCCCCCCACACGGGGGCGACCCGAGCGCGGAACTCCGTCGGGGCCGGCAGTGCGGCGCGCGTCTCCTCCGCCGGCGCAGCGTGCTCTGCCGGCGGCTCGGCGGCCTGCTGCCCGGGGCTCATCATGCTGGGCCGGGCCTTGATCTGCAGGGCGCTGTCTATCTTGAAGTTGCCGTTGGTCACCACCTGCTCGCCCTCGTGCAGGCCGTCGCAGACCAGGTAGTAGTCGCCCGCCCGGGGACCGAGCTGGATCGTGCGCCCCTCGAAGGTGGGCCTGGCTGCGCCCGCTACCTTGACGTAGACGACGGCTCTCTCCCCGGTGATCAGCGGTGCGGAGGCGGGGATCACCAGCGGCGCCTGCTCCTCGCGGGCGGCAACGTAGCCGAACGACTCGGCCCGCACCAGGTCCATGCCGCACACGTCGCACTGGCCGGGGCCGTCCTTGACCACCTCCGGATGCATGGGGGAGACCCACTTTCCGGCCAGGCCGGGATCCATCACCTTCCCGCCCTTTGCGACGCGGGGCCGCACAACGCCGTGGACGAACATCTCGGGCTTGAGCTTCTCGTCCGGGTTGGGCACGTTGACGCGCACTTTGACGGTCCTGGTTCTCTGATCCACCACCGGGTCCATGAAGGCTATCTTCCCCTGGAACGTCTCCCCCGGATGCGCCTCGCTGGTGAAGGTCACCTCCTGGCCGTAGCGCACCCACTGGAGGTCCTGCTCGTAGGCGTCGAGGCTGACCCACACGCGGCTCAGGTCAGCCACGGTGTAGATCCGCTTGCCGGTCTGGACGTAGTCACCTTCGCGCGCATGGATGGCGGTGACCGTCCCGCCGACGGGAGCGCAGATCGTGATGTGCTCTGTGATCCGGCCGCGGTCTTCGATCTCCCGGAGCTGCTCCGGGCTCAGGCCCAGCAGGCGCAGCTTCTCCCGGGCCGCCTCGACCGTCGCGCTTGCCGACGCCCTCACGGAAGGGAGTGCGCCCTGCCCGAGTTCCCTCTCCGCGCGAATCGCCTGGATGAGTTCCTCCTGCGCGCTGATGAGGTCCGGGCTGTATAGATGGACCATGTGGTCGCCGGGGCGCACCCGGATGCCGGTGTAGTCCACGTACAGGCGGTCGAGCCGCCCGCCCACCCAGGCGGTGATGTAGCTGAGGCGCGTCTCGTCGTAGGTGACCTTGCCGGCCATGCGGATGCGCGCCTCCACGAAGCGCCGCTCAACCGGAGTGGTCCGGACCTCCATCAGGGCGGCCGCCTCCTCGCTGACCGCCAGGACGCGCCCGCCGGCCCCAGAGCCCTCCTCGACTGCTATCAGGTCCATCGCGCAGATGGGGCACCGGCCCGAGCCCGGCTGGCGTATCTGGGGGTGCATGGAACAGGTCCACCACTGGGCCTGCTCACCCCCGGGCCGCTCGCCCGGGCCCGGATCCCGGTCCGAGGCGAAGGCCTGGGGCGCAGCGGGTCGGGCCCTTCCGCGCCAGAGCAGCCCGGCAGCAAGCCCCAGCCCGACCAGGAAGAGGCAAGTAAGGGCGGTTGTTCCGATTCTGAGCGCTTTGCGCACGGGTGATCCTCCTTTGTAGGGGGGACTCCTCAGCTCTCCTGGGCCGTGCCGTCGTGGGGAAGCTGTCCGCCCACGAGCATCTCCAGCCTGGCCAGCTCCTGCGCCTGGTCAGCGGTGGCACGCGCCAGGGCGAGTCTGAACTCCAGCAGGACTCGCTCGGCGTCGAGCACGTCCAGGAAACCCACCTTGCCGACCTGGAATGCGCTTCGGTTCGTCTCCAGCGACTGAGTGGCCATCGGCAGGAGCGTGTCGCGGTAGAGGTTGATCTTGCGGCGCGCGTCTTCGTAGCGGTAGAGGGCCAGTTTCAGCTCGGAGGCCAGGACGTTCTCGCGCTCGCCGGCGTCAAGCTCGGCCGCCCGCCGGTGCGCCTCGGCCTCGCGCAGACCGGCCTCCAGCCTCCCTCGCCAGATGGGCAGGTTGATCGAGACCATCGCCACGACGGGGTCCTTGCCGCTGTCGCTGACCCCGCTCATACGCGCGGAGCCGGTGTTGATGTAGTCCAGCCCGATCGTGACGTCCGGGTAGAAGTCCTTCCTGGCCAGGGCAACGCCGCGCTGCCGCCGGGCGACTTCGCTGCGCAGGGCCCGCAGTTCGGGGCTCGCGCTGGCGAGGCGCGCCATCAACTGCTCCTCCCGGATGTCCACACTCTCGGTGGGTACGGATCCGGGCCAGGGCAGCTCCGCCCGAACGGGGCGGTTCAGCGCGGCGTTCAGGCGGGCGGCCAGCGGTCCCCGGAGTTCGGACAGGCCCTGCAGTCGGTCCTCCAGCTTGCCCAACTCCACCTGGGCCCGGATGAGGTTGGCCTGGGGGGCGGCGCCGACGGTGTAGCGAGTGCGGGCCACCTGCTCCAGTTGCCGCACGACGCCTCTCATCTCCTCCACAACGCGGATGGCCGCCGCGAGGTAAGCGTACTCGTAGTAGGCATCCTTGACCCGGAAGAACAGCTTCAGCTCCTGGGCTTCATAGCGCTCACGGGCCGCTTCGGCCGCCTCCCAGGCCGCCTCGCCGCGCAGCCTGCGCTTGCCGAACCAGGGGAACTTCTGCATCAAGCCGAGCTTGCTCTCCTGCGGCCCGACCCGCGTCTCCACTTCCTCGATGAAGTGAGCGTAGGTAAGCCGGGGGTCGGGCAGTGCGCGCGCCTGCGGCACCTTCTCCAGCGCGGCCTGCCAGCGGTGGAAGGCTGCTTCCAGACCGGGGTTGTTCAGGGCGGCGTACTGCAGATAGTCCGCGAGGGTGGAATCCTGGCCGAGCGAAGGGAGCTGTGCACGGGCGCCGGGCGCGTAGATCTCAACACGAGCGCCCTGCCCTCCAGACGCTGTGAAGCCGCTGCGTGTGAAGTCAGGGCGAGCGTCCATGACAAACGGCGATGGTCCCGCGCAGCCGAGCCCAACGAGCAGCCCCCCGAGACACATCGCAGCAGCTGCAGCGCGCACGCCGGGCCATGATCGAAGCACGGCCCGTCTCAACCGCCGGCCCGCGTTCACGATCGGTTCCCCTCCAAGCCTACCTTCCCGCCTGACACGCCAAAAGCGGCTCCCTGCCACACGGCTGCGACACTCCCACCCACAGAGAGACTTAGTAATCCTACCGGGGCACTATGTTCATCCGAAAATCCCGAGACCAATGCGCTCGGCTCTCGCACCCGGTCCCAGCAGGTGCCTTCCTGACGGCAAGGGGACTGCCGGCGCAGAAGGCGCTGCTGGTACACGGGGGCTCGGCATCCGCGACACGGAGCACCGTGTTGGCGCAATATCCCCTCGCCTGTCGCCAGGGCACAGGACTTTGGCCATTTATGCAATCGACAAAGTGTGCGCTGAAGCGTACCGTAGAGCTTGTCCAGGACAAGGTCGGCAGCGATGCAGAGAGCAACGAGACGCGAAGGCTCGCCCCGCCTGGCTTGGACGCGGGTGGGCTCACGTCTCAAGTGTGTCCTGTGCTCCCCGTTGGATACCGGGTGCGGTACGCGGAAAGGAGGTGGAAACAGGATCGCAGGATGGAGACACCAGCTGCTCCGGGCCAGCTTCCAGCGGCGTGGAGGCAGCTACCTGGCCAATCAACCGTTGGAGTGAGGAGAAGAGGATTGATGAACACGAGAAAGACATGTTTGCTTGGAGCTGTAGCTCTGCTGGCGTTGCTTGTCAGCCAAACGGCTGGCGCTTCTTATAACTACGGTGAAGCGCTGCAGAAGTCGATTTACTTCTACACGCAGCAGCGCTGCGGCGATCTGCCGGCCGACAACCCGGTGATATGGCGGGCCGACTCGTGCCTGAACGACGGGTCCGACGTCGGGTTGGACTTGACGGGCGGCTGGTTCGATGCCGGCGACCACGTGAAGTACGGCCTGGCAGGGGCCTCTGCGGTAACAACGATGGCCTGGACTGTTTACGAGTACCGCAGCGCCTTTGAGGGCGCCGGCCAGCTGGACGAGATGCTCGACGCTATCAAGTGGGAGGCCGACTACTTCATCAAGTGCCACAGCGCCCCAAATGAGTTCTACTACCAGGTCGGCGATACGGGCTCCGATCACGGCTGGTGGGGCGCGGCCGAGGTAATCGAAGAAGTGATGGACCGACCATCGGCCAAGGCTACCCTTGGCTCACCGGCTTCTACCGTTGTCGCTGCAACGGCCGCGGCCCTTGCAGCGACCTCTGTCGTCTTCGAGCCTACCGACCCCACGTACGCCTCGACGTGTCTGACTCACGCCGAGCAGCTATTCGACTTCGCCTACTCCACCCAAAGCGACAGCGGCTACAACACTGGTGGGCCTTACGGCAGCAGCGGTAACTTCTGGGACGAGTTCTCGGCCGCTGCCGTCTGGCTGTACATAGCGACCGGCGACTCGGCCTATCTGACCACGGCGGAGCAGTGCACGGCC
>CAYFVS010000419.1:0-3982 GCA_964346565.1 uncultured candidatus Brocadiaceae bacterium
TGTCCCTGGGCGGCCAGGAAGGCCTCGGCGATGAACCGCTCGAACTGGGCGTCGTCGTAACAGATTTCCATGGCCCGGCCGCCCAGCACGTAGCTGGGCCGGACCAGGACGGGGTAGCCGATCTGCTCGGCCAGCTCGAGAGCACCCTCGAAGGAGGTGGCCGTGCCGTTGGGCGCCTGTTTCAGGCCCAGCTCGTGCAAGAGCGCCTTGAACTGCTTGCGGTCCTCGGCCAGGTCAATGCTGCGCGAGCTGGTGCCCAGCAGCGGGACGCCCATCTCCTGCAACTCGCCGGAGATGTTCAGCGGCGTCTGGCCGCCGAACTGGAGGATGACGCCGTAGGGCCGCTCGGCCTCGACGATGTTCAGAACGTCCTCGGCGGTCATCGGCTCGAAGTACAGCCGGTCGGAGGTGTCGTAGTCGGTGCTGACCGTCTCGGGGTTGCAGTTGACCATGATGGCCTCGTAGCCCTCCTCGCGGACGGCCAGGGCGGCGTGGACGCAGCAGTAGTCGAACTCGATGCCCTGTCCGATGCGGTTCGGGCCGCCGCCGAGGATCATGACCTTCTTGCGGCCGCTCGCACGGCACTCCTCTATCTGCTCGTAGGCGGAGTAGAAGTAGGGCCGGTCGCTGTCCACCTCGCCCGCGCAGGTGTCCACCAGTTTATAGACCGGCTCGATGCCCAGCTCCCGGCGCCGGGCGCGGACGGACCATTCGTCGGAGCCGAGCAGGTGCGCGACCTGGCGGTCGCTGTAGCCCCAGGTCTTGGCCTGTTCGAGCATGTCGGGGCCGATCTCGTCGAGCGAACCGGCAGCGCGTAGCTGCTCCTCCAGCTCGACGAGCTGGCGGAAGTTGTGCAGGAACCAGCGGTCCACGTGCGTCAGCTCGTGCACCCGTTCCACGTCGAAGCCGAGCTGGAAGGCGTAGCGGATGTAGAAGAACCGCTCGTCGTTGGGCACGCTGAGCTTGCGGACGACCTGGTCCTCCTCGGGCAGCGTTTCCGGGTCCCGCCCGTCTGCGCCGAAGCCGAACCGTCCGATCTCCAGAGAGCGCAGCCCCTTCTGGAATGCCTCCTTGAAGTTGCGCCCGATGGACATGGACTCGCCCACGGCTTTCATGCTGGTGTTGATGACCCGCCGGGCCTGGGGGAACTTCTCGAAGGTGAACCGGGCCGTCTTGTAGACCACGTAGTCCACAGTGGGTTCCTGGAGGGTGAATGTGTTGCCGGTGACGTTGTTGAGCACCTCATCCAGCGTGTAGCCGACGGCCAGCTTGGTGGCTACGCGGGCGATGGGGAAGCCGGTTGCCTTGCTGGCCAGGGCGCTGGAGCGGGACAGCCGGGGGTTGACCTCGATGACCACCACGTCGTCGCTGAGGGGGTCGCCGGCATACTGGATGTTGACCCCGCCGCCCTTCACGCCCACGCGGCGGATGATGCGCTTGCAGTAGTCCACGTAGCGGGCGTATTCCTCGGCGGTAAGCGTCTGGGCGGGGGCGACCACGGCGCTGTCGCCGGTGTGGACTCCCATCGGGTCCACATTCTCCATGCTGGTGACCATGATGACGTTGTCATCGCAGTCGCGCATGACCTCGTATTCGATCTCCTTCCAGCCCAGCACGCTCTGCTCGACCAGCACCTGGTGGACGGGGCTGGTGTTGAGCCCGCCGGCCAGCAGGTCGGGCGCCTCGTCCATGTTGTAGGCGGTGCTGCCGCCGGTGCCGCCCAGGGTGAAGGCGGGGCGGATGATGACCGGCAGGCCGATGCGGCGGATGATCTCCATGCCCTCCTCGACGCTGGTGGCGATGCCGCTGTCGGGCACGCGCAAGCCTATCTCGAGCATGGCCTCCTTGAAGGACTTGCGATCCTCGGCGGTGGAGATGGCGTCCGGGTCGCAGCCGAGCACCTCGACGCCGTAGCGGTCATAGACGCCCTCGCGAGCCAGGAAGACGGCCACGTTCAACCCCGTCTGGCCGCCCAGGGTGGGCAGGACGGCGTCGGGGCGCTCGCGGGCGATGATTTTCTCTATCACCTCCGCCACGATGGGCTCGATGTAGGTCCGATGGGCCATGACCGGATCGGTCATGATGGTGGCGGGGTTGCTGTTTATCAGGACTACTTCGTAGCCCTCTTCCAGCAGGGCCTTGCAGGCCTGGCTGCCGCTGTAGTCGAACTCGCAAGCCTGCCCGATGATGACCGGGCCGCTGCCAATCATCAGTATCTTGCGCAGGTCGGCGCGTCTTGGCATGGTCTGGCGTCGTCCTAACTTGTGCTACGCTTGATTCGGTCAGCGCCGAGGCGCTCGACGAAACGGGCTACCGGGGGGCTGACCGTGCCGGGTTCGGATGGCACGGGCATGAACTGGAGGCCGACGGCCGTCCCGTCTGCCGCCGTGACGCCCTCCACCGTGCCATCGTTGAGGTGCTCGTGGGTCAACTCCAGGTCCGGGCAGTCCTCCACACTGGCCCGGTCGAGCACGGAGCTGTGGCGCTGGCTGGTGACGGCCACCTCGCCGTTGCGCACGTTGCGCACGGGGCAGTTGACCCCGTGATGGCCCCGCCTGAGGAACGCCAGCCGACATCCCAGCGCGGCGCCCAGCGTCACGTGGCCCAGGCCGGTGGCCAGCACGGGCAGGCGCCCGACCAGCTCGGAGACCGTCTGCGCCGCCTCCGGCGGCGGCGCCGTCATGCCCGGCCCGTCCGAGACGAACAACCCGTCCGGTTCGACGGCCAGCACGTCGTCGGCCCCGGCGTCCGGCGGGAGCAGCTCTGGTCGGCAGCAGCGAGCAAGCTGGGCCAGCTCCGAACGCCGCATGCCCAGGTTCAGCACGGCGACCTTCGGGCCGCCGTTTCCACCGGCGGCAGGCGCGGATTCGGGCGGCGCGTAATCCGGCCGACCGGCCTGCCCGAGCCGCGCGAGCAGCTCCCTCTCGTCCACGTCAGCGGGGGCGATGGCAGCGGCCATCTCGCCCTCCTCGCGCAGGTGCACCGCCACGCCGCGGGTGTCCACCCCGCACAGGCACGGCACGCCTGCCTCGGCGAGCATCTGCTCCAGGTCGCCCTCGGACTGGTAGTGGCTGCGGAACTCGCTCAGGACCTTCACCACCGCGCCGGCGGCCTGCACACCGGCGGACTCGGAGAACCGCTCCGCCACGCCCACCGCACCCACCTCCGGGTAGGTGAAGGTCACGATGGCGCCCCGGTAGGCGGGGTCGGTGATCATCTCCTGGAAGCCCACGACGGCCGTGTTGGCCACGAGCCATCCGATGGCCGTCTCTGGGGCGCCCTTCAGCACCCCGTCCAGGCGCATGCCGTCGGCCAGCAGCAGGTAACCCTCCATGTGCGTCCCTCGCGCTGATCTGGTTGTTGGCTGCTAGTTCGGATCCGCTCAGACGTACTCGATGGTTGCGGGAGGCTTCGGGGTCAGGTCGTAGAGGCAGCGGTTCACCCCCTCGATCTGCGTGATGCGTCCGCAGAGGCGCCGAAGCGTCTCCCACGGCAGCTCGCGCGCGGTGGCGGTCCGGGCGTCCACGCTGTCAATGCAGCGCACCACGACGATGCGGCCGAACTCGCGGTTGCCGTCCCGGATGCCGGTGGCCCGGTCGCTCAGCAGCACCGCCATGTACTGGAAGGCGCCCGTGTCCGCCAGCTCCTCTTCCACGATGGCGGTGGCCCGGCGCACGACGTCCAGCCGCTCCTCGGTGACCTCGCCCACGATTCGGGTGGCCAGAGCCGGCCCGGGGAACGGGATGCGCTCGGCGATGTCGTCCGGCAAGCCCAGCTCGCGGGCCACCTCCCGCACGCCGTCCTTGCGCAGGTCCTTCAGCGGCTCGATCACCTGGTAGCCGTATGCCTCCTCCGGGTCTATGCCTATCTGGCTCAGGATGTTGTGCTGGCGCTTGATGCCGGCAACGGTCTCCTCCACATCCGTGTAGTTCGTGCCCTGAAGGAGCACCTTGGCCCCGCAGTCCCGAACCAGCTTGCCGAA
>CAYFVS010000420.1:0-2188 GCA_964346565.1 uncultured candidatus Brocadiaceae bacterium
AAGTCCCGGTTGACCCGCGCCCGCGGCCTGTCCTTCATGCGCCCGGTCACACAGTAGCTGCAGCGCAGAGGGCAGCGGTTGGAGACGAAGACGGTGGCCTGGAGCTTGTTCCCGTGCGCCATCTCAGCGTGCCACCTTCGTCTTGCGGCTCTCCGCCGGCACCCACGCCTTCGAGTACCGGTAGTCCGCGAGGTTGCGCTGCTTGAAGAGATCGTCCTGGAGCAGCGTGTTGACCTCCTTCAGCGTGGCGCCGATCCCCTAGGCCACATGCTCCGGTGAGTACCCGTGCTCCGTGATGACGGCCCGCACGAGCTCCGACATGCGCCTGGCCACGTGACTCCCCTTGGCGCGGTTGATGCGGACTGTGAGCAGCATGGCGTCCGGCTCGTTCAAAGGGAGCTCCACGATGGGCACCGAGCCCGCGTCCCGCCTGCGGATCGGCTTGGAGTCCTGCGCCAGCCGCCAGCGGTGGAAACCGTCGATGATGAGCAGGTCCTGGTTCACCAGCAGCGGGTGGACCCAGCCTTGCGTCAGGAGACTGTGCTCCAGGAGCCTCAGTTCCGGCGTGAACACCACGTTCGGGTTCCAGAAGTTTGCGTGCAGGTCCTCCGCCGGAACCCACCTCACGGCGTCCACAGGATGCTTCAATGGCCCTTCTCCGATCTGCCCTGCTGCGGCAGGATGACGCGGTGGACTGTGCCGCCCACGATGTGATTCAACAGATGCTGCGGGGTGTAGCCTGGCTTGCCGCTCGCGGTGAAGATGCGGAACTCGCGCAGCCGGCGCAGGCAGTTCCGCTTCGTGCGCGGGTCGGTGATGTGGTCCTTGATGTAGCGCTCCACCCCGTCGAACCCGTCCGCCAGGTACGGCGTGAACTTCGACTCTCGGTCGTACTCCTTCCAGTAGCGCTCCTGCACCTGCATCTCGGGGAACGCCTCCACGAGCCGCTCGTAGAAGTCGGGGTCCAGCCTGCGCCACTTGCCGAAGTCCTTGGCCGTCTCTCCGTGCAGCGGTGTCGCGATGCGGAGCGGTGAGCCGTGCAGGTGCTGGTCGTCGTAGAGCGCGCACCAGGTGAAGCCTTCCTCGTGCAGCCACTTCATGACGTCATCCTCTTGCCAGTCGTAGATCGGCTTGCAGAGCTGCACCCGCTTGGACGTCTTGCTGGCGGAGGCCCAGCTCATGTTGAGCTTGTTCACAATGGAGCGGTAGCGGGTCAGCGACTCCGCGGTGCGGATGCCCAGAACGAAGGCCACCTTGCCCGCGTACCCGTCCACGGCGAAGGCGTCAATCTCCTGCTGCCTGAAGATCCGATCGTCGCCTTCCGGCAGCGTGATGGCGAAGGGTGGCTTCTCCCGGATCCACTTCCGCTGCGGGTCCCAGGTGACAATGGTCTCCGTCTCCCCCAGGACGAACTTCGTGTTGTACATGGGAACGGCGTACCACCGCATGTTGACCCACGGCCTCTGGCGGTAGTCGTCCACCATGTCGATCACGATGTTGGGCAGCAGCTCCTCGTCCAGAAAGATGACGTCGAGCGGTAGCTGGCCCCGGCGCTCCGCCTCCCGCCGGCACATCTCCACGCAGACCATTGAGTCCTTGCCACCCGAGAACATGCAGACCACCGTGTCGAACAAGTCGTACATCTGCGCGATGCGCTCCTGGGATGCCTCCACCACGTTCTTGTCGATGTACTGCTTGAACCTACTCACTGAGGGTGGCCTCCACGTGAGCCGCGATGCGTGCCGCGTGCGTGCTCTTGTCCGGCCACTCGCGCTTCAGGTGACGCAGGAACTGATGCCAGCGCTCCTGCTGCTTCTCGTCCTCGAAGATGAGGGTGTACTCCACCTTGAAGCCCACCTCTTCCTCGCCGGGGTCCTCTTCGTCCGCGAGGCCGCGGGTGAGCAGGTGGTTGAGCTGGGCGTCGTCCTCCCAGATGCCGGCCAGGTCGATCTCCGCCTGGCGCTCTATCTCCTGGAGCACGTCTGCGTCCCACACCGCGGTCTCGGCGGTGCGGTTGTCGCGCAGCTTGAGCTCCAGCTTCTGCTTCTCGCTGAGCCCGGTCCTGCGGACTGCCACGATGGTCTCGCCGTCCGCCTCCACCACCTTGACCTTCTCGATGCCCACCTGGGCGGCGGCCTCGATGGTGCCGTTGCCGGCGAGGATGTTGTTGTCCTCATCGATCACGATG
>CAYFVS010000421.1:0-3433 GCA_964346565.1 uncultured candidatus Brocadiaceae bacterium
AGCCCGATCAGCTCGACACCGTCCCCGGTGCCCAGGTTGCGGGTGTAGCGCTTGTAGGCGGCGTTGTCCCAGTGCTCGTGAGTGCCCAGGCTGTCCATCACGACGCTGTCCGCCTCCGGGTCGTAGAACGCGCCGCTGACGGGGCTGTCCGCCTGGGCCGCCTCGTGCATGTAGTCGTCAGCGCCGCTCATGTGGGGATAGGCGTAGGGGAAAGAGCCTGAGTCGGCCTGCTCCGTGTAGAGGAAGTCGAAGCAGACCGAGTCCATGGCCACCTGGTCCTGGCTGATGAGCACGCTACTGACCCAATCTGTGTCGAAGGGATACATCTGCCACTGGAAGGGATGGTGAGTCCAGTTCGATGCGCCGAAGATGCCATCCGTGACGCACAGCAGCGTCTTCCCTCCGAGTTCCTCGTGGCCGAGCAGGTCCACCATGGCCCGGTAGTTGCCCGTGGTGGAGACCTCCAGCGCCCTGGTCAGGTGCATGTCGTACCAGTCGTCCGGGGCGGACTGATCGCTGGCGTCGGGGTTGCGCAGCAGGGAGCCGTAGTGGTTCTTCGCGCAGATGGTGACACCGGCATGCTCGTGGCTGGTCAGGATGGGGAAGTTGATGAAGTAGTCCGACTCCGCGATGGAAAGCGGCACGTGGTCGGTCTCAGTCACCCCCACGAAGTGACTGCTGTCGGGGTCGCTCCAGTGGAATTCGACCGAACTCCACTGTGACTGGCGGTAGTCCGGAGCGCCCGCGTTGCGGTCCAGTATCTGCACGTCCTCCAGGCCGCTGGCGCCGTGCACCGCATTGTACCAGTAGTCCGGCACCATGCGGCTGGGGTCGCCGATGGTGATGTCGGACGGGGCCACCCCCACAACTTCCACAAGCTGCTTCAGCAGCGCGACGGCGACCTGGGGCGAACTGTCCACGCACTCGGCGCACGGGATCGTGCAGCAGTACTGCCACCAGCTCGGATCGCTCTTGTCGCGTGCGTTGACGATGTTGAAATTCGTCTTGATGCAGAACCTCTCCCCCGAGCTGTAGCCCACGTCGCCCTTGCCCTGCTGCTGGTTGAAGTGCCGGATCAGCGCGTCCCACGCGCCGGTCAACGTGTCCTCCCCCGTGTAGGCCAGCAGGGCCTTCTGGAGCATGGCGTCCACCACGGACTGATCCACGGCATCTTGCGGCAGCGTTCCGCTGCCGGGGCCGCCCCAGTCCGTCACGGCCGGGTCCCGCACCCACACGACCCGCCCCGGGTGCAGCCCGCGCGCTGTGCCGATGGGCGAGTTGGCCGTGGGCGCGGCCATAAGCTCCGGGCTGTCGGTTATGCTGATGGTCAGCGACATGGCCGCCACACCCACGCCGACCAGTGTGCCGGCCAGCAGATGGCGAGACTGTGCGAACCGGCGCCGCGCCCTGCGCAGAAGCGCCGCCGAGCCGAACGCACCCAGGACCCAGACCACGAAGCCCGATGCCAGCGGGAAGGCAACCCGCTGGCATGGGTAACGCGCTCGCGACGGCTTGGGGATGACACGGATACAGAACCATATCAGCGCCAGGAAGCCCACCAGGGGGAGCATCCAGCGGGAGGAGTGGCGCCGCAAGAAGCACCGAAAGCACCGGCATGTGTCACGATGGGACGACGGGGGTGTGCGTTCTCCGGATGGGGACACTTCGCGACCTCCAGCAGAATCAACGTAGCGAGATGCCGGACCAACCCAACCGACCGTTTCCCCGAAGGGCCTCAGCCGCAGTGTGCGTCAGCCATGTTGGCAGTCAGTGCCCGGCCCTGCCAGGCTATCCGGTTCCGTGCGAGCCCGAATGCCTTCAGCCTACCCGGAATGGGCCGGGAAGGAAAGGGCGAGGGGCTGGGGACGCTGCTTGAGCGCTGCGCTTGCCATGAAAGCGGGAGGGTGCCCGCGCGCCATGGGCGACCCCCGCCGCCTTCGCGAGGCCGGGTCACGGCGAGAACGGCGTTGGCATCCCCACATACGCACAGTATATTCGGCACGTCCTGGCCTGGAGCTGGGAGCAAAGCGGATGGCCTGCGCCGAGATGCGCTACCGGGTGGTATCCGCATTGCTGATGGCAGACCGCCCTTGCCGACCGGACCGACGCCTCCCGGCGGGCGGCGCGGTCGGGCCCTGGTTGCTGAGCGCGGAGACGATTTGCCCGACCGGGAGATCCTCGGTACACTCGCCGAGGAGGAGGTGGCGGCTACAGGCCGCCTTGTGGAGCAAGAAGGAGGAGAGCAGCATGTCCGATCTGCGGCCGGAGTACACTGTCAGCGCTGTCGAGATGACCCTCGAGGTGCCTGATGTCGAGGAGACTCAGGAGTGGTACGGTCGGGTGCTCGGGTGGGAAGCCGATCAGGATGCCTTCGACGAGGACGGCAGTTGCACTTACGGCAGCGTGCATCTACCGAGCCCCGAGGATGCCGGCGCGCCGCGGCCGCCCTTCCGAGGCTTCAACCTGGCTGCCTACGACGCAGGACGCGGAGCCTACTCCCGGGGCGACAAGCATTTCACCATCATGGTGGTCGTGGACGACGTGGACGCCGCCTACGAGCGCGCTGTGGCGGGCGGAGCACAGACGGCTGGCCCTCCTGCGGATCAGCCGTGGCTGATGCGCGTCTTCTGCATGACCGACCTGAATGGTTTCAACCTGATGTTCGCCCAGCACCGTGCCCAAGCCGGATGAGGGCGGCTTCGGCCGCCGTCGGCTCTGAGCGTGCGAGGCCAAGGGCGGCGGAGCAGGCTGGCTGACCGGCACAGACGCCGGCCCGAGTAGAGATGCTCCGGAGCGAGATGTGGGTCCCCCTGCCCAGCGCCTTCCGAAAGGGGAGGCCGGTTTCGACCACAGGCGCGTGCGCCGTGCGCCGGCCGGGCTGGGAGCCCAGAGTGGCCGTCGGGCCGGACGCGGACCTGGAGTCCGACGAGTTCCTGTCGGCCGTGCTACGGCGCTTCGGGAAGGTCGAGCGGGCCATTGACCAGAAGCTCGAGGGGGCCACGTAGCTCACGCAGAGGCGGTGCATCCGCCCTTGTTGCAGATCGCAGGGCCACGGGGCCAGCTCCGCGGATGGGGCAAGCGAAGACCCATACGGACTTCATGCCTGAGTCAGTCAAGACCCTGCAGGGCCAGTGTGTCAACTGCCGGTCCTGGAGGCACTTACGACGGGGAAGGATGGTGGAGGCGGCGGGAAACGCAAGCCTCTACTTGACGCAACCCGTTGCCTGGCCACCTATTGCCTTGTATCCAAAGCACTTAGGACAGCCACGCACGCAGCGCAAGTTGGCGCCATTAGGGGCTATTATACACGTGGTACGTAACCTGTCAAGTACCGATCTCGTTCCGAGTAAGCCGTACGCCGCCGCTCTGCCAAGCACGCGATAGGCCCTGCGGCCCGGCAAGCAGAGGCCCGTTGCGGCGAGGGCCTCCAGGG
>CAYFVS010000422.1:0-2075 GCA_964346565.1 uncultured candidatus Brocadiaceae bacterium
CCTCCCCCACGGGGCCGCCACACGTGGGCAACGCCTACATCGGGCTGTTCGACTACGTGTTCGCCCGGCAGACGGGCGGGGACTTCATCCTGCGCATCGAAGACACCGACCGGGAGCGCGCCTCCGGCGAGCGCGAACAGGACCTCGACGAGGCGTTCCGCTGGCTGGGCCTGCAGTGGGACGAGGGGCCGGACGTGGGCGGCCCACACGCGCCCTACCGCCAGAGCGAGAGGACGGACCTCTACCGCGAGCGCGCCCAGAAGCTCCTGGACAGCGGCGCGGCCTACCGGTGCTTCTGCACGCGGGAGGAGCTGGCCGCCCGGCGCAAGGCGCGCGGCAAGAAGAGCCAGATCGGCTACGACGGGCTGTGCCGGGACCTGAGCGAGGCGGAAGTGCGCGACAACCTCGAGGCGGGCACGCCCCACGTGGTGCGCCTGCGCGTGCCGACCGAAGGCCAGACGCGCTTCGAGGACCTGATACGCGGCCCCATCGCCGTGGAGAACGCGCAGGTGGACGATCAGGTGCTGCTCAAGAGCGACGGCTTCCCCACCTATCATCTGGCCAGCGTGGTGGACGACCACCTGATGGAAGTCAGCCACGTCATACGCGCCGAGGAGTGGATCAGCTCCACGCCCAAGCACATCCTGCTGTATGAGGCGTTCGGCTGGGAGCCGCCGACCTTCGTCCACATGCCGCTGCTGCGCAACAAGGACAAGTCGAAGATCAGCAAGCGGAAGAACCCGACCTCCCTCTTGTGGTACCGGGAGGAGGGCTTCCTGCCGGTCGCCCTGCGGAACTTCCTTGCGCTGATGGGCTGGTCCATGGCCGAGGATCGGGAGGTGTTCACCACCGAGCAGCTGATCGCAGAGTTCTCCTGGGAGCGGGTCAAGACCAGCGGGCCGGTCTTCGACCTGCAGAAGCTGGAGTGGCTCAACGGCGAGCACATCCGCGCCCTGGAGACCGAGGAGCTGCTGCGTCGCATCCTGGAGGAGCCCTACACCGAGCACCTCGACATGCCCGCCGAGGAGCTGCTCCGGATCACCGCCCTCGTACAGGAGCGGATGAAGAAGCTGCGCGAATTCGACGAGCTGACCGGCTTCTTCTTCGAGCGAGAGCCCTACAAGGCCGAGGACCTGATACCCCGCAAGAAGGGCCCGGAGTTCGTCCCGGAGGCGTTGGCTGCCGCCGCCGAAGCGCTGGGGGCACTGAGCGACTGGCGGGCCGAACCGCTGGAGCTGACAATGCGCGAGCTGGCCGAACAGCGTGACTGGAAGCGCGGCCCGCTGTACATGGTGCTCCGCGTGGCCGTCACGTGCCGCAAGGTCAGCACCCCCCTGTTCCAGACAATGGACGTGCTGGGCAGGCAGGAGTGCATGGAGAGGCTGACGGAAGCGGCGGGCAAAGCCGCGACGTTGAGCTCCGGGTAGCAAAGATAGCCGCCGACCATACCTATGACGGTCTTTTTTCGGGTCCGGGAGCGGGGGCGCGGGCGGACAGGCGCCCTGTCCCAACCGCTTGGCTGCACTATGCTTAGGGGCTTCCACTCCGTCCGCAAGGGGGCGTGCGTTGACTTGCGCGCCCCCGTTTCCCTATCATGGACACAGCGACAACACCCCAATGGGCTCCCACCACGGGGCCGTGCCATGAGACGCAGGGCGCTACGCGCGGTCTTCGGCAACATCTGGTTCTTCATCTGCCTGGTGGGGGCGGGTTCCTGCTTTGCGCTGGCCACACAGCTTCTGCTGCACATCCCGCCGCTTGACGCGCCCGACATGGCGCGGCGGGTCGTGTTCGGTGTGCCGGCCATGTTCGGGGGACTGGCGGCGCTCTATGGCCTGGTTGTCAGCGTGAGCAGCTCGCTGCACGAGGCGCGGGAGACACGCCTGCGCCGGCACTTGCACGCCAACCAGCGCCGCCTGCGGGAGTTGGAGTCGGCGCACCTGTCCCAGCGGACCCGCATAGATGAGCTGTCCGTGCTGCGCGAGGTGGCCACCGTCATCAACCAGGAGAGCGACTTCGGCATCATCGCCGAGAAGGTGCTCGAGCTGGTTGACGGCCTGCTGGAGCCGCTGCAG
>CAYFVS010000423.1:0-4403 GCA_964346565.1 uncultured candidatus Brocadiaceae bacterium
TCGAAGAACCGCTCGATGCCGGCGAAGAACTCCCCGCCCCGCTCGGCCATCATCATCATGCGCAGAATCGGCTGGTGGAACCGGCCCAGGTAGAACAGGAACGCCGTCAGCGTGCCGATGCTCAGCGCCCCCTCGAAGGCCCGCAGGCCGCCGTAGAGCAGCACAACCGCCAGCCCCACGTTGTTCAGGAACAGGGTGACCGGGAACAGCGTGGCGATGTAGCGTATGGCACCCATCCGGCTGCGATAGTGGTCTTCGTTGGCCTGGGAGACGGCACCGGTCTCGCGGTCCTCGCTGACGAACGCCTTGATGACCCTCATGCCGGCCAGGTTCTCCTCCAGCACCTCCGACAGGGACGCCTTGTCCTTGCGCACCGCGCGGAACTGCTGCAGCATCCGGCTCATCGGCCGGCGCGCGCAGACCACCAGCACCGGCGCCACGGCCATCGCTACCACGGCCAGCCGCCAGTCGTAGTAGAGCATGATGCCCCCCGCGCCGGCCAGCGTCACCACGCCTATCAGGATGGTCTCCGGCCCGTGGTGGACTATCTCCTGGATGACGTTCAAGTCGTCCACCAGCCGGCTCAGAAGCTCACCGGTCTTCTTGTCGTCGTGGAAGGACATGGACAGCTTCTGCAGGTGGCCGTAGAGGTCGTTGCGCTGCCGTGAGGTGACGCTCTGGGCGACCTCGTGTCCCCAGTACTCCTTCAGCCCGTGCAGGACGGCCCACGACCCGTAGATGGACACGATGCCGCCCGCGCACAGCGCCAGCAGGCCCAGGTCCCGCTTCGGGATCACGTCGTCTATCACGTAGCGGATCAGGATCGGCGGCGACAGCAGAAGCAGCACCGCCACCACGTGCATCACCTGCACGATGCCGAACGTCCACTTCCGCGCGCGGACGTACGTCCTCAGGAACCTTCTCAGATCTGACCACATGGCTGGGGACCTCGTGCTCGACTCGGCCGGAGGGATGGAACCGTGCCCCCCCTTCTGTGCGCCCACGTACCACACTACCCATCGCCTCGAGGCGATTCAACGCAATCCGGCGATTTGCGCGGAACGGCAAACGACAACGCCCATGGAGCCACAGATCTGCACGGATGGCCGATGACCAACGGCACGACAAGGGAACCGCAGATGAACTCTGATCAACGCAGATTAGAGCAAAGACACCGGTGTTGTCGTGCGGCTCATCTGCGGTTCCGTCTGCCGCAATCTGTGCCCGGTCTGCCATTCTCCGTTCCTGGCGGCAAGGAGACGGCGAGGAGACCGGCACGCTGACGACCCACTTGCGCGGGAGGGGTGCCCGCGAGTACCATCCTGGCGCCTGCTGTTCTCGTTCTGTCACCGGGGAGGCGCCGCATGAGAGCCGGGAGTCGGAGACTGCTGCTGTTGCTGGTTGTTGGGTCGGTGTGCTTTTCCGGGTGCCAGGTTCTGCTGCTTGCCGGCGGCGCGGCTGCCGGCGCGGGGGCAGTCATCTGGCACGAGGGGAGGCTCGAGCAGACCCTCGACGCGCCGCTTCTGCAGGCCGTTCAGGCCACTGAAGACGCCCTGGAGGCCCTGGGCCTGCCCGTGCTGGAGAGCAAAGCGGACAAGCTGACCGCGCACCTGGAGAGCGAGTACGCCGACGGCAAGCACGTGTGGATAGACATGGAGGCCTTCTCGGAGGCCACTACAAGGGCGCGAATCCGCGTCGGCGTCATGGGAGACAAAGAGCGCGCGCTCAACGTACTTGATGCCATCAAGGACCGCCTGTGAGCGGCGGTCCGCTCCCGGTACCGCCAGCTTGTCAGGGACAGGGAACCGGACAGGAGGCTGCAGAGGAGCACTTCGGAAGGCTGAGCTGCTCAGGCCCCAGCGGGGCGGACATGACGGCATCCACCAAGGTGGGCCTTGTCGTCGCGCTGACGGCCTTGCTTGTCATCGGGCTCTCCACAGGACTCGTCTCGGTGGCCCGGGTACTCGAGGGCGATGAGAGCCAGCAAGTGGGGGAAGTGACGGGGAGGGTCGCTGAGGGCACGTTCATTGGCATGACCCCTGATGAGGTGTCACAGCTTCTGGAGGTGTCTCCACATTCGCGCAAGTTCCAAGGCTGGGACGTAACGTTCAGGCTCGCAGAGCAGCAACCCTTCCCTGTGGACGGCGTTTGGCTGGTTGTCAGAGCGGAGCAAGGGCGCGTTGTCGAAGCTCGGATCATCGAGGACTGAATAGACCAAGTCCCTGCGCGCCTTCGGACCGTGCGGCGCGCGACGGTCACCGGGCTTGGCTGTCTGGCCAGCGGAGCCAGTCCTGCGAGCACTTTGGGGAGAACCACAGGAAGGCCGACTACGACGGCCATAGGAGCGAAGATCCACGCCGGTTTGCACAGGAGGGAACCGACTGCAGCCAGGGCCACGGGCAAAGGCCGCGCGGCTGCCGTCGCAGTCGGCGTATGTCCGGTCCGCTCTACGGCAGAGCCGCCCGGACCTTCCGCAAGATCGGGGGCCGGGATCCGACGAGGCGGGGCGACATCCGCTCTGGTCCATCCTTCTACCCCCGAGGGAGCGGGAGGTAACCTGATGCTCCGCAGATGGGTCTGCCCTGTGCTTGCGCTGTTGGTGGCAGCGAGTGCCGGTTGCACGCGGGAGCCCGAACCGATAGGAAGCAGGGCCCTGTCGGCGGTCCGCCGGGGCGACACGGCGGAGTTGCGGCGCCTTCTCGACGAAGACCGTACACTGCCCTACCGACGCTTCTGCTCCCCGGAAGTCTGCCTGACAGGCTTCCACTTGCTGCACCTGGCGGCCCTGGAGAACCAGAAGGAAGTGGCGGCGCTGCTTGGTAGGCCGCCGTTCCCGCGTACGGAGGACGGTTCGACGCCCCTCCACGTGGCCATCTCTGAGGGCCATCTGGACCTCGTGCGGTTCCTGTCGGATGGGCCGGGCCCGAACCTGCCCGATGAGAGCGGAGCAACCCCTCTGCACGTCGCCGCCCGCCAGGGGAAGCTGGAGGCCGCCAGGATCTTGCTGGAAGATGGAGCCAGCCCCAACATCGAAGACCGTTACGGGCGGACCGCAATGGATCTGGTACCGGGGGGTGATGAACTGTGGCGTCAGCTTCTGCGCGGCTACCCGAAAGTGGCCGACCGAGATGATTGGACGGAGCTTCACCACGCTGCCGCCGTGGGGGATCCGGTCGCGATGGAGGCCCTGCTCGACCGGCGTTCGGAACCGTCCGCCGGTGACGCAGAAGGCAGCTCGGCGCGCCTGGAGGCGAAGGACGACGACGGGAAGACGCCGCTGCTGATAGGCGTCGAGTGCGGCCACCGGCGGGTGGCCCAAGTGCTCCTGGAGGCAGGCGCCGACCCGAATGTCGTTGCGCAAGGGATTTCCCCTCTCGTTGCCGCCGGAGAGCGGGCAGACTGGTCGATGATGGAGCTGCTCCTGCAGCACGGGGCAGACCCCGAACTTGACCTAACGGAGGTCAGCCAGGCCCACGCACTGCACCGCTTCGCTGAATACGGCAATACGAAGGCATGCGAGATCCTGTTGGCCTACGGCGCCGATGTCGCTGCCCGGACCGCTTTCGAGCGAACGCCCCTTCACTGGGCCGCTTGGCGTGGACATGCCTGCACGGCCAAGTCGCTTGCACAGCACGGGGCACCACTTGACGCCTTGGAAGAGGACATGGGCTGGACCCCGCTGCACATGGCTGCCTGGCCCGGCTGGCCGCGCGTCGTTGAAGTGCTGCTGGAAGAAGGTGCAGACGTGAATGCACAGGATGACGCCGGCCAGACGCCGCTCGACCTGGCGTACCGCGAGGATGGGCTGCCCAGAATCCGCCGCATGCTCTGGGACAACGGCGGCGAGCGGGGAGCCGACCTCGACTGGCGGCCGGGCGACTGAACACTGTAGATTGCCCCGTCACACTGACGGTCACCTGCACCTATGATAAGCTGGACGGGGTCACCGAGGCCAAGCGGCACGACGTGAACGCCCAGGGCACGCTGCTGGAGCACTCAAAGTCCTACCACGACGGAATGGGGCGGGGGAGTTGCCAGGCCCCCCTGCCGGCGGCGAGCTGTTGCCGTTCTGATCTGTGTAGATTAGTGTTGATCTGTGGCTGATCCGCCCCCGTCTGTGGCCGCTCGGGCACGGGCACTTGCGCCCCCGCCCCGCCGCCCTTACCATTGCGCAGGCATCTCACCCGCGGGCGACGGCTGCACTCCGCAGATTGCCTCGACGAACCCGTTCACCTGGAGAAGCCCATGGACTACCAGCAGTTCATCAGCCGACAGGTCAACGACATCCGCCAGACCGTCGGCGACGGCATCGCCATCAACGCACTCAGCGGCGGCGTGGACAGTTCCGTGGTCACCGTGCTGGGCCACCGCGCCCTGGGCGAC
Organism: uncultured candidatus Brocadiaceae bacterium; assembly: GCA_964346565.1. Lineage (GTDB taxonomy): Bacteria > Planctomycetota > Brocadiia > SM23-32 > SM23-32 > JAWOCH01. Next base: position 4,384 of record CAYFVS010000423.1, read on the forward strand.
CAGCTCAAGACCTTCTTCAT
>CAYFVS010000424.1:0-5256 GCA_964346565.1 uncultured candidatus Brocadiaceae bacterium
GGCGAACTGCCCGGCTGGGTCGAGGTAGGCCCGGGGGACGATGCCGCCGTCGTGGAATCGCCCGGCGGCTGCACCATCCTGCTCACCACGGACATGGTCGTGGAGGGGGTCCACTTCGAGAGCGGAACCGAGCTGGAGTTGGTGGGGCGGAAGGCCGTCGGGCGGGGGCTGAGCGACCTGGCCGCTATGGCCGCTCGGCCGCTCTGCATGGTGGCGGCTGTGCATTTGGCCGGGCACGCGCAGAGCGAGGGCCGGCGCCTGATGGAAGCGCTCATAGAAGCGGGCGAGGAGTTCGGTGCGCCTCTGGTGGGGGGCGACGTGGCGGCCGGCGGCGAGGGACTGAGCGTGACCGTCACCGCTCTGGGGGAGCCCGGCCCGGCGGGGCCGATCCGTCGGGGCGGCGCCCGGCCGGGGGATGCCATCTGCGTGACCGGCCGGCTGGGTGGCAGCCAGCGTGGGCGGCACCTGAGCTTCGCGCCGCGGATCCCCGAGGCGATTGCCCTGGCGGAGCGCTTCGACGTGCACGCGTTGATTGACATCAGCGATGGGCTGAGCACCGACGCGCTGCACCTGGCCGAGGCTGGCGGCGTGAGTGTGCTCATCCGGGCGGGCGACCTGCCCATCTCCCCCGACGCCGTGGTGCAGGCCGAGCAGTCCGGGCGCCAGCCCTTCTGGCATGCGCTCAACGACGGGGAGGACTACGAGCTGCTCTTCTGCCTGCCTCCCAGCCAGGTGGAACGCCTTGTCGCCGAGGGACTGGAGGGCATACAGGCGACTCAAGTCGGCGAGGTTACCGGTCGGCCCGAGTCGGTGCTGATACTGCCCGACGGCCGTCGGCAGCAACTGCAGCCGGGCGGATGGGAGCACGAGCTGGGATGACTGCCTCGCCCGTCCATCTGCGCACGGAGAGCCCCTCGGCCACCATGGGCATGGCGGCCGCCTGGGGACCGCAGTGCCGCCCGGGGGACGTGATCGGCCTGGTGGGCGCCCTTGGGGCGGGCAAGACGTGCTTCGTCAAGGGGCTGGCGCGCGGGCTCGGCATGGGCGCACAGACGCGCGTTGTCAGCCCCACGTTCGTGCTGCTGCGCCGCTACGAGGGTCTCCTCACGCTGCACCATTTCGACGCCTACCGCATGGCGGACGCATCCGAGATGGAGGCCGTCGGCTGCGCTGAGATCTTCGAAGGCGGCGGTGTGAGCGCCGTCGAATGGGCGGACCACGTCGCCGGCTGCCTGCCGCCCGAGCATTTCATGGTCAGCATCGAGGTCAGCGGTGCCACCACGCGACGGTTCACCGTTTCGGTGGGGCACCCGAGCCTGACCCCTCGCCTGGAGCAGTTGGGTCGCGCACTGGCCCCCTGGCGCGTCTGACGGCGCGTCAGCGGGGTTCGCCCAGCTCTTCGAGCCGGCCGCGGATCTCCTCAAGCTCCTCATAGGACAGGCTCCAGCCCGCCCCGCCCACGTTCTCGGCCACCTGGTCGGGGCGCCGGGCGCCGACGATGGCCGCCGTCACGCCCCGCTGGCACAGGCACCAGTTGACGGCCAGTTGGGCGAGTGTCTTGCCGTGCCCGTCGGCGATGGGCCGGATCTGGTCCAGGAAGTCGAGCACGCGCTGCCGGTTCTCCGGCTGGAACCACGGCCTCCAGCTCCGCTGGTCGTCCTCGCCGAACTCCCGCTCCATGGTCACTTTGCCGGTCAGCAGGCCCTGGTGCAGGGGGCTGTAGACGATCATCCCCACGCTGTTCTGTGCGCTGTAGGGCAGCAGCTCGTCCTCGATGTTGCGGTCCAGCATGTTGTACTCGGGCTGGTCGCTGATGACGGGCGCGTGTCGGCGGGCCTCCTCGATCATCTCCGCGCTGAAGTTGCTCACCCCGATGAACCGGGCCTTCCCCTCCTCCACGATGCGGTTCAGTGCCTCCATGGTCTCGGCGACCGGCGTCGTCTCGTCCGACCAGTGGCACTGGTAGAGGTCTATGCACTCCACCCCGAGCCGCTCCAGGCTCCGGTCCACCTCCTCGAGGATGGAACTCGGCTTCAGGTTGCGGTAGATGGGCAGCTTGGCGCCGTCCAGGTCTGTGGCTTCGAAGAAGTACTCCCCTTCCTCCCGGTCCCAGCGCAGTCCGCACTTGGTGGCGATCAGCACCTCGTCACGCCGGTCGGCGATGGCCTCGCCGACGATCTCCTCGCTGAGGCCGAAGCCGTAGATCGGCGCCGTGTCCAGTATGTTCACGCCCAGGTCGAGGGCCTGGTGGATGGCGTGCACGGCGTCCTGTCGGTCCGCCCCGCCCCACTTCCACCCACCCATGACCCAGGTGCCCAGGATGACGCGGGAGACCTCCAGGTCCGAACTTCCCAATGTGACGTAATCCATACCTTCGCTCCCCTTTCGCTCGGTTCAGATCCTCTCAGCTCTGCAGCGGGGCAGCTCAGAGATGAGCGGCCTTCACGTGGTGGACCACGTCCAGGCTGCGGATGCGCTCGAGGGTGGCCTCGTCCGGCGCGGTGTCCAGGTTCAGGGCGAGGATGGCGTTGCCGCCCATCTCCTCACGGCCGAAGCCCATCCGAGCAATGTTGACCCCCACCATGCCCAGAATGGCCCCTACCTTGCCGATCAGACCCGGCACGTCCCGGCCCCGGACCACCAGCAGATGCCCCTCGGGGATGACCTCCACGAAGAAGGCGCCAATGCGGATGATGCGGGGGTACTTGCGTCCGAAGATGGTGCCGGCGGCCTCGACCACTCCTGCGTCGGTGCCCAGCTTGACCTCGACCAGGTCGGTGAACCCGGCCTCCATGCCCACTGTCGAGCTGCTGGTCAACGGGATGCCGCGCTCCTCGGCCAGGTGGGGCGCGCTGATGACGTTGACCTCGTCACCCAGCATGGTGCGCAGCACGCCCATGGCCCCGTAGTTGACGATGGGCCCCACGTCGCCCTCGGCCAGCTCGCCCCGGACGGCAACCTCGATGGACTCGGGTCTGTCCTCGTTCAGCTGGGCGACCAACGACCCCAGCCGAGCGGCCAGGTCGCAATAGGGCTGAAGGGCCTTCATCTCCTCCGGCGGGACGGCGGTGATGTTGAGGGCGTTGCGGAAGTGCTTGCGCAGCAGGGCGTCGGCCATCTGCTCGCACGCCTGGGTGGCGACGGCGATCTGGGCCTGCTCGGTGGAGGCGCCCAGGTGGGGCGTGGCGAGGACGCGATCGTCGTCGGCAAAAGCGAAATTGTCCGGCGGCTCCTGCTCGTACACGTCGAAGGCCGCCCCGGCGAGCCGGCCCTCCCGGACCGCCTCGAGGGCGGCTTGCATGTCCACCACCGAGCCGCGGGCGCAGTTGATGATGCGCGCTTCGGGACGCATGAGGGCGATCTCGTCGGCGCCGATCAGGCCGGCCGTCTGTTCGTTCTCCGGCACGTGGACCGTCAGGTAGTCGCAGCGTTCGAGGACATCTTCCATCTCATCCACCAGTTCCACGCCCATCCGCTCGGCCGTGTCGCGGCTGATGTAGGGGTCGTAGGCGAGGACGGTCATCTCGAAGGCCGCCGCCCGGCGGGCAATCGTCTGGCCGATGCGCCCCAGGCCCACTATGCCCAGGGTGGCCCCGGCGAGCTGGGAGCCGACGAACTTCTTCTTGTCCCACCGGCCGCCGCGCATCGAGATGTAGGCGGGCCCGATGTTGCGCGCCAGCCCCAGCATCAGTGCGAAGGCGTGCTCGGCCGTGCTGGTCGTGTTGGCGCCCGGGGTATTCATCACCACCACCCCTTTGCGGGAGGCGGCCGCCACGTCAATGTTGTCCACACCCACGCCGGCCCGGCAGATGGCCTGGAGCTGGTCCGCGCCTGCCAGTACGTCCCCGGTCAGCTTGGCGCCGGAGCGGCAGATGATGCCGCTGACCCCCTTGACGGCCTCGGCGAGTTCGTCTCCGGGCAAGCCGGGTTTGAACTCGACCTCGAGTCCCTCATCACGCAAGATGGCAAAGGTCTCCTCAGGAAGCTTGTCCGCCACCAGCACCGTCGTCATTTCCGCTCTCCAGCGAAGCAGAACGCAGGGCGAATACAGGTGGCGGATTATAGGTGCGCCCCGGCGGAGTGTCAACCACTGCGACAAGATGGAGCACGAAACATGAAGTCTGAAGTGCGGGAAACGGCTGGGGAAGGCGGCACCGCGACGGGCGGCTATCCCGGCAGGCCGAGCAGTTCCTTCTTCCGCTCCATGTAGTAGCTGAAGTCCTGGAAGGTCACGCCCACGGGAATCTGGTGGTCGAGCTGGGGCATGTAGCCGCCATCCTCGACCACGGGGGCGATGCGGTCCAGCTCCCGGTCAATTGCGGCCCGACCCTCCAGGAGGGCGAACTTGTTGACGCCGCCCCGCCAGGTCATGCGGTGCCCGTACTGCTCCCGCAGCGCCACCACGTCCATCCCGGCGTTCACCTCGAGGGGCCAGATGTGGTTGACGCCGCCTTCCAGCCAGAGGGGGATGAGCTCGGTGATGTCGCCGTCCGAGTCCACGCTGACCGCGCGTCCCCCATGCCGGTGGAACAGGTCCGCCAGTCGCCGGTATCGCGGCACGGCCAGCTCCCGGAACAGGGCAGGGCTGAGCATGGGACCGGAGTTGAAGGCGATGTCCTCCCAGAAATGCATCACGTCGAAGTCCACTTGCTCCAGCGCCCGCCCCAGGATATCCAGGGCCAGCCGGGTGCGCGTCTCCAGGATCTCCTCGACCAGGGGGCGATCTTCGTGGAGCATGATGCAGAAGTTCTCGAACCCCATCACCTCCTTGACTTGCCCGAGCATACTGGGGGCGCGCAGTTGGAGCGGGTAGTCGCGCCGTCGCCAGCGGGCGACCTTCTCCGGCCAGGGGTCCTCGTCCCAGTGGTCGGGGTAGCGCAGCGGTTCGTCGGCGCGGAACTGGTCCCGGATGCGCTCCCAGTCCCCCCGACAGGTGATGCCCCAGCGCAGCACGTGGCGTGCGCCCTCGGCCATGCCGGTGGCCTTGCGATGCTCGACCACGCGGCCCCAGTTGTCGCGGGTGACCTTGCGCGTCTCGTTCTCCTCCACCACGCCCTGCTCCGGCACGCCCGGGATGGGGTCGTAGCGGATGTGCATGAAGTCCTCGACGTGGTGGAGGCCGAAGTGCTCATGGAAGCCGACTTCGGCGGGCATGCGCTGTTCGCGCCACTCCTCCAGCATGGCCGGGTTCATGGGGCCGAACTCGAGGTTGGGCACGTAGTCGGCCGGCTGGAAGCGCAGCACCCGGCTGAAGCA
>CAYFVS010000425.1:0-7407 GCA_964346565.1 uncultured candidatus Brocadiaceae bacterium
GCGCGAGGGGCCAGTTCATGCAGGAGGCCTGCGCGCAGAACCCGGGGACCATGTACTCCATACTGGGCTTGGACGACGAAGCGGTCGAACGGGCCTGCGCTGACGCCGGCGAGGGCGTCTGGCCGGCCAACTACAACTGCCCCGGACAGCTAGTGGTGAGCGGACGGGAGTCCGCCGCGGCCGAAGCCGCCCGCCTGTGTCGGGAGCGAGGCGCCCGGCGCGCGATCCAGCTCAACGTTGCCGGACCGTTCCACACTCCGCTCATGCAGTCCGCGGCGGATCGGCTGGCTCCGGAGCTGGAGCAGACGGATTTCGCTGCTCCCGAGTTCCCGGTGATCGCCAACGTCACCGGCCGACCGGTGGAGGCGCCCGACGAGATCCGGCGGCTGCTCGTCGAGCAAGTCACCAGCCCCGTGCGCTGGGCGGATGGCATGCGCTGGGTCATGGGCCGGGCCCCCGGCGGGTTCTATGAGGTGGGCCCGGGCAGCGTCCTGCAGGGCCTGCTGCGACGGATTGACAGGGACCAGACTTGCCGAAGTGCCAACGACCCGGAAGACGTGCGCAGCATCGCCGCCGACTGGCAGAAGGGAGCCTGACCGTGGAACCGCTCGAAGGCAAGACGGCTGTCGTCACTGGCGCCTCTCAGGGCATCGGGCGCGCCATATGCATCCGGCTGGCAAGTGAAGGCGCACACGTGGCCGGCCTGGACATCCAGGAGGACGCACTGGAGGAGACGACCCGGCTGGTGGAGGCGGAAGGGGTGCGCTTCCTGCCTCTGGGCTGCGACGTCGCCGACGCCGAGCAGTTGCGCCAGGCTGTCGGCCAGGTGCAGGAGGCCTTCGACAGCCTGGACGTGATGGTCAACAACGCGGGCATCACCCGGGACAACCTGCTGATCCGCATGAGCCGGGAGGACTGGGAGGCCGTGCTGGCGGTGAACCTGACCGGCGTGTTCAACGGCATCAGAGCCGTCTGCCGCGTCATGAGCCGTCAGCGTAGCGGCCGAATCGTTAACATCGCCAGCGTCGTGGGCATGATCGGAAACATCGGCCAGGCGAACTACTCGGCGAGCAAGGGCGGTGTCATCGCCCTGACCAAGACGGCAGCCCGGGAGCTGGCCCGGCGCAACGTGCTGGTGAACGCCGTGGCGCCCGGGTTCATCGAAACAGCCATGACCGAGGAGGTCGCCCCGGAAGCCCGTCAGGCGTCCCTGGCGCAGATACCGTTGGGCCGCTTCGGAGAGCCCGAGGAAGTAGCCGCCGTGGTGGCATTCCTGGCCGGCCCGGACGCCCGGTACCTGACGGGGCAGGTCATCCGCGTGGACGGCGGGATGGTCATGTGACGGCCGCCGAGCCCCCCCCGAGCCGCTTGCAACGCTTCCCAGCCTGCCAGTAGAATGCAGCGGATTCGCATGCCCGTCCGGCCTTTCGCGCCGGCCAGGAGGCTGTAGCCTCCAGGGATGTTCAATCTGTCCAACACCTGTGAGGAGGTGCACAAGTGGCTAACGACGTTAGGGAAAGAGTCATCCAGCTCATAGCGGAGCGCATGGACGTGGAGCCGGACCAGATCACTGACGATACGCACTTCGTCAACGACCTCCAGTCCGACTCGCTGGACATGGCCGAGCTGGTTATAGACCTGGAGGAGGAGTTCGACTTGACCATCAGCGATGAGGAGGCCCAGAAGATCGAAACCGTGGGCCAAGCCATCCAGCACATCGAAGAAGCTCAGCAATGAATGGCAGACGGGTCGTCGTAACCGGCATCGGCGTGGTCTCGCCGGTCGGTCACAGCAAGGAAGCCGCCTGGCCCGCCGTGCGCGAAGGACGAAGCGGCATCGGCAGGATCTCGGCCTTCGATACTGGCGATTTCGACGTGCACATCGGCGGGGAGGTCAGGGACTTCGACCCGCTCGATTTCTTCACCAAGCGGGAGCTGAGCCGGCTGGACCGCTTCGTGCAGTTCGCCCTCGTCGCCGCTGAGCGTGCCATCGAGGACGCCGGGCTCGACCTGGAAGCAGAGGACCGGGGCCGCGTGGGCACGTTCATCGGCACCGGCATCGGCGGCCTGCACGAGATCGAGGCGCAGCACACCCGCCTGCTCAAGAGCGGACCGAAGAGGACGAGTCCGCTCATGATACCCAAGCTGATGACCAACGCCGCCGCCGGCCAGGTTGCCATGCGCTACGATCTGCACGGGCCGAGCATGTCGGTGTCCAGCGCCTGCGCCTCAGCTTCGCACGCCATCGGCGAGGCGCTCCACTGCATCCGCTCAGAGATGGCCGACGTGCAGATATGCGGGGGGTCGGAGGCGGCCATCACGCCCATGGGTCTGAGCGGTTTCCAGCAGATGAAGGCCCTGTCCACGCGCAACGATGACCCGGCCGGAGCCAGTCGCCCGTTCGACGCGAACCGCGACGGGTTCGTGATGGCCGAAGGCGGCGCGATCCTCATCCTGGAGGCCCTCGAGCACGCCCGCAGGCGCGGGGCAGGAATCCTGGCCGAGGTCGCCGGCTACGGAGCCAGCAGCGACGCCTATCACATCACCTTGCCCGAGCCGGACGGGCGCGGTGCAGCCCGCGCCATGCGCAATGCCCTCGACGACGCGGCGATAGAACCGCAGGAGGTTGACTACATCAACGCCCACGGCACGGGTACACCCGCCGGTGACGACGTCGAGGCGAAGGCCATCCTGAACGTCTTCGGCGATCACGCCCGCGAGATGCCCGTCAGCTCGTCGAAGAGCATCTTCGGCCACCTGCTGGGGGCGTCAGGCGCCCTGGAAAGCGCCGTCTGCATGTGGGCGATCGAGGACAACGTCTGCCCGCCGACCATCAATCTGCACGATCCCGACCCCGAGTGCTGCGGGCTGAACTTCGTGCCCAACCAGGCCCAGGAGCGAGAGCTTAACACCGTGGTCAACAACTCGTTCGGGTTCGGCGGGCACAACGTCTCGCTCGTGCTGCGCCGGTTCACCGACTGACCCGGCCCTGCACTTGCCGCACTTTCGCTTCTCCCATCCGTTGGGGTCCGCGATGGCCGATGCCCCCGTCCGCATCGCACACGTCATCACCCGCATGATCCTGGGTGGCGCGCAGGAGAGCACCCTCTACGTGTGCCAGGCCCTCCGCGAGACGGGCCGCTGGGAGCCCATCCTCATAACCGGCCCCCCGATCGGGCCCGAGGGGGAGCTGTTGAGCGAGGCGGAGCGCCGCGGCGTCCCTTACCACGTTGTCCCTCAGATGCGCCGGGAGATCCACCCGTGGCGCGACTGGAAGGCGTTCACCCACCTGACCGCGCTGCTTCGGGAACTGCGCCCCGCCATAGTCCACACCCACAGCTCGAAGGCGGGCATTCTGGGCCGCTTCGCCGGCCACGTGGCGCGCGTTCCGCTCGTGCTGCACACCATCCGCGGCCTGCCCTTCCATCCCTATGCGCCAGCCTACCAGAACGCCGTGTTCATCCTGGCCGAACGGCTGGCCGACCTGGTGACGGACCACTTCACCTGCGTCGCGCACGCCATGGTTGACGGCGCCATGGCGGCGGGCGTCGGGCCGCGCGAGCGCTTCACAGTCATCCGGAGCGGCATCGAGACCGAAGCCTACCAGGACGCCGAGCGCCACCGCCAGCGGGTCAGGGAGCGCCACGGGTTCGGGCCGGAGGACGTGGTCATAGGCAAGATAGCCCGGCTGTTCCCCCTGAAGGGGCACCGGTTCCTGCTGAAGGCAGCGCCCCGGATCGTCAAACGCTGCCCGCGTGCGAGGTTCCTGTTTGTCGGCGAAGGCATACTGCGCGACGACCTGACGGCGATGGCACGGAACCTGGGCGTCCGTGAGCGCCTGGTGCTGTCCGGTCTGGTCTCGCCGGATGAGATACCGGCAATGATCAGCGCGATGGACCTGCTGGTGCATGCCTCCCTGAGGGAAGGGCTGGCGCGGGTGCTCATCCAGGCCCTGTTGCTGGAGAGACCGGTCGTCACCTTCGCGCTTGACGGAGCGCCGGAGGTCATCATAGACGGGCAGACCGGGCGGCTGGTGGAGCCAGAGTCAGTGAGTGGCCTGGCAGACGCGGTGGTTTGGACGATCCGCAACTACGACCGGGCGGTCGAGATGGCCCGGGAAGGCAAGCGCCGGTTCGCCGCTCAGTTCAGCATCCGGGCTGCCGCTCGCGACACGGAGCGGCTCTACGACCGCCTCCTGTCCGAACACGCGGCCGGCAGGCGAGGACCCTGATACGACTACCAGCCGTCCTCCCCGATCAGGCGCACGAACACGCATCCGCACAGCTTCTCGCTCCGGACGCCTCCGTCGGCATGCTTGCGGTAGTGGGTCAACATCTGGTGTCGGTGTCCCCCCACGGGCGCGACGCCCTCCCCTCCCGGCGCAAGCTGCTCGAGGAGCGCCCCGGGCACGTCGGGCGCCGCCGCCGTGACCACGAACCGGTCGAACGGCGCTTGCTCCGGCCAGCCGAGCGTACCGTCACCCACTCGCAGCGAGATGTTCGCGTAGCCCAGTCCTTCCCGGAGTATCCGCTCCGCGCGTTCGCTCAGCTCGGCCAATCGCTCCACGGTGTAGACGTGGCCGGCAAGCTCCGCCAGGATGGCCGTCTGGTACCCGGAGCCCGTGCCCACCTCCAGCACGCGCTCCCTGCCGGTCAGGTGGAGGGCCTGAGTCATCAGCGCCACGATGTAGGGCTGGGAGATCGTCTGGCCGCCGCCGATGGGCTGCGCGCCGTCGCAGTACGCGCGGCCCGTCTCGCCCGGGGGGAGGAACCGCTCGCGCGGCACCCGGCACATGGCATCCAGCACACGCTGGTCCCCTATGCCGCGCGCGGCGAGTTGCCTGTCCACCATGCGCCGCCTGGCGCGTGCAAAACCGTCGGCGTGGCCCTCCATCAGCGGTCCCGGCAAGAGGGGGCTTTTCCAGTTTCACGGCTGGCGCGTCTCGTGTATCATACAGGGCGCATCTGAACGGACAACTCGGACCGTTTTTTCGTGGGGCCCAGGCCATGCTCGAAACCAGGACTGTCGTGTTCAGCACGGCAGCTGAGATGGACGTGGTGGACGTCACCAAGGACGTGTCCGACATCCTGAACGAGGCCGCCGTCTCCGACGGGGTGGTCACGGTGTTCGTCCCCGGTTCCACCGGCGGCGTGACCACCATGGAGTTCGAGCCGGGCCTGGTCAAGGACATGCAGGAGCTGTTCGAGAAGATAGTGCCCCGCGATCACTACTACCACCACGAGGAGCGCTGGCACGACAAGAACGGGCACAGCCACGTGCGGGCCAGCCTGATAGGCCCCTCGGTGACCATTCCGTTCCGTGACAAGCGGCTGATGCTGGGCACGTGGCAGCAGATCGTGTTCTTCGACTTCGACGTGCGTGCCCGCGAGCGGGAGCTTATCGTGCACATCAACGGGGAGTAGGCCGCTCCTCGCGAGTTTGACCCCATCGGTCAGCGCGGTATAATCGGCCGTAGGTCGGGGCGTGGCCTAGTCTGGCTTAGGGCGCCGCGTTCGGGACGCGGAGGTCCCCGGTTCGAATCCGGGCGCCCCGACCAGCCCGCTTTGAGCGGGATGGTAGAGCAGGAGAAAGCAAAAAGTAGAGAGGAGAGCAACTCGCGGCTGGCGCGGCGAACAGGGCGTCGCCTGACACGCCTTAAGCGCTCTCTCCTGCGGTCTCCTTTCTACTTCCTGCCTTTCCGATACGCACATGGGATTCGCGTTCGAGAAGCTGATTGTCTATCAGACTGCCGTTGACTTCGCGGATCGAGTCGCTGCACTCAGCAGGAGCTGCCCGTGCGGCGCTGAAGGGTTCCGAACGGCACGGATTCGTGAGCATCGTCCCACCAGGAGCCACGAAGGACAAGGCGTTGGTTAGCACCAGCGAGTGCGTATGTGGGAGGGCCAATCATGTCGCGTTTCGGATTCCTGATAATCGGCGCCGGGGCGGCGGGAAAGGCCGTGGCGTCAGTGGTGGAGGCCGACGGCCGCGGCAAGGTGGTGGCATTCGCTGATACGGACGCGGGCCAACGGGAGCGGATCCGCCTCGAGTTCCCCGAGGCCACAGTCGGGGCGGACTACGAAGAGCTTCTGGCCGCCTGTAGGCCGGATGTTGCCGTCGTGGCGACTCCTGATCACCTTCACGCCGAGCACGCTGTTGCGGCCATGGACCAGGGCTGCGACGTGCTCATCGAGAAGCCACTTACCACCACCGTCGCCGATGCTCGACGGGTCATTGAGAGGCAACGGGCGACCGGCGTCAAGGCCATGGTGGACCAGACAATGCGCTATGTCTACCCGTGGCAACAGATGTCCGAGGCAGCGCGCAATGGCGAGATCGGGCGCGTCTTCTACATAGAGGGGAGCTATGTCCACGACATGTGGGACATCTACTCGCCGCAGGCCGAGCGCCACACGCCCTGGAGGATCGATCGCCAGTCCCCGCAGAACATCCTGCTGGGCGGCGGCTGCCATCCGGTGGACCTTGTCCTTTCGACGGTCCCTTCAGAGGTGGCCGAGGTCAATGCCTTCAGCAGCAAACTCAGCGCCCCGCAGTTGCCCGCTGATGACTGCTACATCGTCATCTTCCGGTTTGACGACGAAACGCTGGGAAAGGTGATGGTGACCAGTGGGTGCTCAGGACACGGGATGGGCGAGGGATTCCTGGCCGTTTACGGCACGGAGGGCACACTGTGGAAGGGGGCCACGATACGTCGCGGCGCCGAACCGGTGTCGTTCGCTCAACCTGCCCAGGGGACCGTAGTGGCCGGTCATGGGTGGGGCGGGGCCGTCAGGGACTTCCTTTCGGTTCTGTCGGGCGATATGGCGAACCCCATCCCCTTGAGGGACGGCGCGCGCACGGTGGCGCTTTGCGAAGCTGCCCTGGACAGCATTGAGGGCCACCGACCAGTGCGACCCGAGCGCTTCTGACCGTGAGGAAACCGGTCCTTACCATCCTGCACGCAGAGCACCACCTCGAGCAGATGACGTTGGCTCTGAAGCAGCAACGGGGCGGTCTCGGTCTCCTCTATCACCGCCCGAGCCGGATGCTCTGGACTGGACCTTGGCGCGGCGAGCGAAGCTGCATTACCTGTAAGGCTGCCGCAGTTTACCCGCATACCTGTGTCCGGCAGAGCATTGTGTGTGCTGTGCAACGCACACACAACATGGCCCTGCGGCAGTGCTGTGCTCCGCTGGCCAGATGAACGCTTCAAACTGCCTGAAGGAGTGCCCCGTAGACTTCGGAAGGTAGGGACGCCACTGAGGCGGCGAAGTTTCCTGACCGTGTCCCGTCAGGGCGACCAGCCCGCTTCCTGCGGGCTGGTAGAGCAGGAGAGAGGAGAAAGTAGAGGGGAGAGTACGGCGAACAGCTTACGACCTCCATACGGCCCGCCGTCGGCCACGGGGCG
>CAYFVS010000426.1:0-4225 GCA_964346565.1 uncultured candidatus Brocadiaceae bacterium
AGCGCCAAAGCGACGAGATGCCCGGGGGAGATGACTGGCCGGCGGCCGTGGTTGGCCTGTTCGAGAGGGGGCTTCTAGTCCGGAACGAGCCCGAGAGCGACTGAGCACCTGAGCGGCAGGGCGCCCGCGGACAGTGCGCACTCGATCCAGAGAAAGGCCCGAGCAAGCAAGATGGCATTCGTCACGAACAATGTGGGCCGAAGCTTGGCGGCGGCATGTGGGATCCTGCTCGCGGCACTGCTGCTGACCGGATGCTCGCTGGAGAGCTACCGGCGATCCGCCGACAGGGAGGTCTACGGCATTCTGCAGGGCAAGACAGCAGCCGTGCCCGGCATGGTCGAGGACTTCACCATCGAGCAGACCGAACAGGACCTGTTGCGGGATTGCCCCCTCGTCAGCGCGGAGGAAGCGCCGGTCGAGAGGCCCGAGGCAGCCGCCGAAACGCCGATACAGCAGAACGTGGCGGTGATCTCCCTGCCGAAGGCACTGGAGATAGCTGCGCTCAATAGCCGGGAGTACCAGACGCAGAAGGAATCGCTCTACCGCAGCGCCCTGTCACTGACGCTGCGGCGCTACGAGTTCGCGCCCCAGTTCTTCGGCATCCTCGGGGGCGACTACAACAACACCGACCTGGGAGACGACGAGGAAGTCAGTGGCAGCAGCGACTTCGGGTTCGGCTGGCTGCTGCGTACCGGGACGCAGATCAGTGTGAGCCTCGGCACGTCGGTCAGCCAGTTCCTGACGCACGACCCGCGCAAGAGCGCCTCCTCGGTGTTCGACCTGACGGTGACCCAGCCCCTGCTGCAAGGGGCGGGCATCGCCGTGACCGAGCCGCTGACCCAGGCCGAGCGGGACGTCGTATACCAGATGCGCGATTTCGTGCGGTTCCGCCGGCGGTTCTTCGTGGACGTGCTCAGCGACTACTACAGCGTCTTGAGAGAGCGGCAGATCCTGGAGAACGAGAGATTGAACTACGAGGGCCTGCAGGTGGCCCGGGAGCGGGCAGAGCTGCTGGGGGAGGCCGGCGAACTGCCCGGCTTCGAGGTGGATCAGACCCGCCAGGACGAACTGCGGGCGGCTGACCGCGTGCAGAGCGCCAGGCAGAGCTACCGCAACCGACTTGACCAGTTCAAGGTCACCCTCGGTCTGCCGCCGGAGACGCCCCTCGTGCTCGATCCGGCGGAGCTTGAAAGGCTCAGCGAGACGCCCGGCGAACAGCCGGAGTTAGAGGCGGACGACGCCGTTCGTGTCGCCATTGAGCGGCGCCTGGATCTGGCCACCGCGACCGATCGTCTCGAGGACGCGCAACGCAAGGTCCAGGTGGCCGGGAACGACTTGCTGCCCGGGCTGGACCTGAGCGCTGCGCTGTCAACCGACACTGAGGGGGACAACAACCCGACCGACTTCCAGGCGGACCGCACAGACCTGACGGCGGGGTTCGAGCTGGACCTGCCACTGGACAGGAAATCAGAGAGAAACGAGTATCGCCGGCGACTGATAGACCTGGACGAAGCAACGCGCAGCCAGTGCGAGACGCGGGACGGGGTGGTCCTGCAGGTGCGCAACTCCTGGCGCCAGTTGACCCGGGCGTTGCGCAGCTACCGCATCCGCGTGCAGAGCGTCAGGCTGGCCGAGGCCCGCGTGGAGAGCACGATGCTGCTGCTCGAGGCCGGCGACGCAGACACGCGCGACATGCTGGACGCGCGAGAAGCCCTGGTCGGAGCCCAGAACGACCTGGCCAGGGCCCTGGTGGACTACCGGGTGGCCAGGCTTCAGCTCGCCCGCGACATGGAGATTCTCACCGTGACCAAGACCGGACAACTGGGGGAGAACTTCGATGAGTACGTCGAAACATGAACAGGAACTGACCGAGAGCGTGGAGCATGAACTCAGCCAGTCGAGTGGCCCCACCCGCAGGCGCCGCAGGCTGGGGTTGGTGGCCGCGCTGGTGTTCATCGCCCTGCTGTTGGCCGTCAGCTTCCGGCTGATGGCAGCCCGCTCGGACACGCCCACCTACGATTCCCTGCCCACCGCCAAGGCGCGCCGGGGCAATTTGACCGTCACGGTGACCGAGGGAGGCACCCTGCGGGCGCTGGAATCCCTGGAGGTCAAGAGCGAAGTCGAAGGCAACAACCAGATACTGGAAATCGTCCCTGAGGGGACGATCATCACCAATGAGGATGTCGAGAACGGGAAGATCCTGGTGCGCCTCGACTCTTCCGGACTGGAGGAGCAGGCCGACAGCCGGGAGATCAGCTTCCGCAACGCCGAGGCCAGTTACGTGCAGGCCAAGGAGAACCACGACATCCAGCGCAAGCAGAACGAGAGCAACGTCAACGCGGCCGAGTTGAAAGTCAAGTTCGCCCGCATGGAGCTGGACCGCTACCTGGGCTCGGACCTGGCGGGGGCCCTGCTGGCTGGCGACATCGCCTACGACGCCATGCCTTCGCTGGCCCGCGAGGTGGTCGAGGGCATCCTGGGCAATCCCGAGCTGACAGACCGCATCTTCCGGGAAGTCCCCCGGATGCAGAACGCTGCCCAGGGCCTGACGCCCGGCGGCGTGGTGCGCCAGGCTCTGCGCGAGCTCAGCGCCGACGTGCAGCTCGCCCGGCAGGAACTGGAGCAGGCCGAGGACACCCTGGTCTGGACGCGCAAGCTGGAGGCGAAGGGATACGTCAGCAGCAACCGGCTGGAAGCCGACGAGCTGACGGCAGAGCGGGCCGCCGTCAGGCTGGACTCCGCAGAGGAGGAGCTGCGGCTGTTCATCCGCTACACCCTGGCAAAGGAGGCCGAGCAGCGCCGCAGCGATTTCACAGAGGCCCAGCTCGAACTGGACAGGGTCAAGGCCCGCGCCCGCAGTGAGCTTGCCCAGGCCGAGGCCAACCTGGCCAGCCGGGAAGCCAACTACCGGCTGGAGAGAGAGCGGCTGGAGAAGACGCGCGAGATGATCCAGAACTGCACCATCCATGCCACCAAACCGGGCGTAGTCGTCTACGCCTCCACCAGCGACCCCTGGCGGCGACGCGATAACCCCATACAGGAGGGTTCCAGCGTCCGCCAGAACGAGACCATCATCACCGTCCCTGACCTGATGACGCTGGCCGCCCGCGTCAACGTCCACGAGACCGAGATCTCCAAAGTTGAGCCCGGACAACAGGCATGGATCAGCGTGGAAGCCAAGCCCGGCTCTCGCTTTCCGGGCAAGGTGGTCAAGGTCAGTCCAATGGCCAGCTCCGAGCACAGGTGGCTGAACCCGGACGTGATGGTCTACGAGACCGACGTGGCCTTGAACGGCCAG
This sequence comes from uncultured candidatus Brocadiaceae bacterium, assembly GCA_964346565.1. Lineage (GTDB taxonomy): Bacteria > Planctomycetota > Brocadiia > SM23-32 > SM23-32 > JAWOCH01. The sequence continues at coordinate 3,299 of CAYFVS010000426.1, forward strand.
CAGACGGGCCTGACCCCGGGCATGTCCGCCACTGCCGAGATCATTGTGGCGGAGCTGAGAAACGCGCTCTACGTGCCCCTGCAAGCGGTGACGACCTATCGCCGCCAGCGCGCCTGCTGGGTGAAGACCGACGACGGGGAGCCGCAGCTCCGCCCGGTCGAGGTGGGTCACCTGACCGAGAAGTACGCCGAGATCAGAGATGGGCTGCGCGAAGGGGAAGAGGTCTACCTTGCGCCTCCGCGTGAGCTGGAGGGAACTACCGAGGAGGAAGCTGCTGAGGAAGAGGAAGCCGAGGCCCCGGAGGTCGAAGGCGCGCCGGAAGCTGGCCCGCCAGAGGCCCTCCAGCGCGGTGCGCGGGGCCCGGCGGCCCCGGCCGGCCGTGAGGGACCGCAGCAGCCCGAGCAGGAGAGCGCTGCAGAGACCTCCCAGGTGGACATGAAGGCCCTGGCCGAGAAGATGAAGAACCTGGAACCGTCCCAGATGCGCGAGTTCTTCCGGAACCTGTCCGACGCCGAGCGCCAGGCACTGCGCAACCTGACCGACGAGCAGCGCCAGGAGCTGTTCGGCCAGTTCCCTCGGCCGGGCGGCGGGCCCCCGGGAGGTGGCGGCCAGGGCGACTGGCGCGGGCGCCGCGGCGGCGGTCAGCAGTCCGGTCCACCGCCTGGAACGCAGTAGCGAGAGGTGATCACATGCCCATTGCCGAACTGCAGGACGTGTGGAAGACCTATCGGATGGGCCACATGCTGCTGCACGCCCTCCAGGAGGTGGACTTCGCCATCGAGGAGGGCGACATGGTCGCCATCATGGGCCCCTCCGGCAGCGGCAAGTCCACCCTGCTCAACCTGCTGGGCTGCCTGGACAGGCCCTCGCGGGGGCGATACCTGCTGGGCGGCCAGGACGTTTCCACCCTCAGCGACGACCAACTGA